>JBOHCP010000290.1:0-6676 GCA_050698875.1 Streptosporangiaceae bacterium
GCGATCGGCCGCGCGGGCCGGAACCCGTCAGCGCGCAGCAGGCCGACGGCGGCGAACGCCGACGCGACGCCCAGCGGGCCGTCGTAGCCGCCGCCGTCGGGCACCGAGTCCAGGTGGCTGCCGGTCACCACCGCCGCCCGCCCGGCCGGCCGCCCAGCCGGCCGCCCCCACCAGGCCCACAGGTTCCCGTTGCGGTCGCACTCGGTCCGCAGGCCGAGCTGAGTCGCGGTCTTGGCGAACCAGCCACGGCACGCGGCGTCGGCGTCGGTCCAGGAAAAGCGCCGGTACCCCCCGGTCCGCTCGTCGCGACCGAGCGGCAGCAGTTCGGCCCACAGCTCAGCGAAACTCATGCCCGCCAGTCCCAACCTGTCAGGACGCGCTCATCGGCACCCGGACGCCCCGCTCGGCGGCCACCTCGCTCGCCCGCTGGTAGCCGGCATCGGCGTGCCGGATGACGCCCATGCCTGGATCGTTGGTCAGCACCCGCTCGAGCTTCTGCGCGGCCAGCTCGGTGCCGTCCGCGACGCACACCTGCCCGGCGTGGATGGACCTGCCGATGCCCACCCCGCCGCCGTGATGGATGCTCACCCACGACGCCCCCGACGAGGTGTTGACGAGGGCGTTGAGCAGCGGCCAGTCGGCGATGGCGTCGCTGCCGTCGGCCATCGCCTCGGTCTCCCGGTACGGCGACGCCACCGACCCGCAGTCCAGGTGATCCCTGCCGAGCACGATCGGGGCCGCCACGTCACCGCGTCGCACCAGCTCGTTGAACCGCAGCCCGGCCAGGTGCCGCTCGCCGTAGCCCAGCCAGCAGATCCGCGCGGGCAGGCCCTGGAAGCGGACCTTCTCCCCCGCCAGCCGAATCCACCGCGCGAGGGACTCGTTGCCGGGGAACAGGTCAAGGATCGCGGCGTCGGTCGCGGCGATGTCGGCTGGATCGCCAGACAGCGCGGCCCACCGGAACGGGCCCCTCCCCTCGCAGAACAGCGGCCGGATGTAGGCGGGCACAAAGCCGGGGAAGGCGAACGCGCGCGGGTAGCCCGCCAGTTCCGCCTCGCCGCGGATCGAGTTGCCGTAGTCGAAGACCTCGGCGCCCGCGTCCTGGAAGCCGACCATCGCCGCGACGTGCTCCGCCATCGACTTCCGAGCCCTGGCGGTGAACCCCGCGGGGTCTTCGGCGCGCAGCGCGGCCATGTCCTCGAACGCGACGCCCCTGGGCAGGTAGGTGAGCGGATCGTGGGCCGACGTCTGGTCGGTGACGACGCTGATCGGCGCGGCCATCCGCAGTAGCTGCGGCACCAGGTCGGCCGCGTTGCCGAGCAGCCCGATCGACAGCGGCCTGCTCGCGCGGGCGGCCGCGACCGCCCGCCGGACCGCGTCGTCAACGTCGCTGGCCTGCTCGTCCAGGTAGCCGTGTTCGATCCGGCGGCTGATCCTCGACGGGTCGCAGTCGATGCAGATGACGACACCGCCGTTCATCGTCACTGCCAGCGGCTGGGCGCCCCCCATCCCGCCGAGGCCGGCCGTCAGCGTGACGGTGCCGGCCAGTGAGCCGCCGAACCTCTTGGCGGCGATCGCGGCGAACGTCTCGTACGTGCCCTGCAGGATGCCCTGGGTGCCGATGTAGATCCACGATCCGGCGGTCATCTGGCCGAACATGGTCAGCCCGGCGGCCTCCAGCCGGCGGAACTCCTCCCAGGTCGCCCACTGCGGCACCAGGTTGGAGTTCGCGATCAGCACCCGCGGCGCCCACTCGTGGGTGCGGACGACGCCGACTGGCTTGCCCGACTGGACCAGCAGCGTCTCGTCACCGGCCAGGTCACGCAGCGACGCCACGATGGCGTCGAAGGCCTGCCAGCTGCGGGCTGCCCGGCCCGAGCCCCCGTACACGATGAGCTGATCCGGATGCTCGGCGACCTCGGGATCGAGGTTGTTCATCAGCATCCGCAGCGCCGCTTCCTGCGGCCAGCCCCGGCAGCTCAGCGTCGTGCCGCGCGGCGCGCGGACCGGCCTCGCGCCGACCATCCCTGACTGCGTTGTCATGGCTCTCATCATCCACCGCGCACGGCGCTGCTGACCAAGCCGGGTGTTCAGCACGCGCGGCGGGTGACCGGCTGGGGCTAGCCTGCGGCCAGGCCCGCCCGGACGGCGGCGACGACGCCTGGCATCGCCGAGCGCACCAGCGCGAGCACGCGCTCGTAGTCGCCGGGCCCGCCGGTCACCGGATCGGGCACATCCCAGCCCGCCGGGCCGGCCTCGTCGAAGCTGCCGAGCAGCCTGATCCGGGCGGCGGGCGCCCCGTCGCCCGCGGCCTGGCGGAGCACCCACATGTGCATGCTGTCCAGCCCGATCACCAGGTCGTAGCCCGCCAGCATCGCCGGGTCGAACTGCCGCGTCCGGTGCTCGGACTCGTAGCCGTGGCGACGCAGCACGTCCTGCGCGCGGGGGTCGGCGGCCTCGCCCTCGGCCCGCACGCGCAGCCCGGCGCTCGCCACCTCGCCGGCCAGCTCCGCGTCAGCCAGCTCGCGGCGCAGCACGTGCATCGCGATCACCGAGCGGCAGGTATTGCCGCTGCAGACGAACAGCACGCGGTAGCCGCCAGCCACGGGCTCACCTCCCGCTGCCCGATCATGCCGGAACGACGGCCGACGCGGCCAGTCCGGCTGGGTAGGCCGCGGCCGGCGGTGGCCGCGAAGGCACCTGTGCCGCCGGGAGACGGCGGCACGGGTACCTTCGCGGACCGGGTCAGCGGGTCAGCTGGGCAGGCCTTCCGCCTGCAGCCAGCCCTCCGCGACCGCCTGGTAGCTGTCGTGGTTGACGATGATCGCGGTGTCCAGCTGGAGCAGCGCGGACGTGTCCATCTTGGCCGAGATCGCGTTGAGCGTGGCCACGATGGTCGACGTCATGGCGGGCTTGTAGACCAGCGGCGTCACGTTCTGCGCGGCGAAGTTGAACTTCGGGTCGGCCAGCGTCACGAAGTGGTCGGTGACGATCTCCGGCGTGGTCGTGAACACGTCCGCGGCCTGGACCGTGCCGTCCTGCAACGCCGCGATCGTGATGGGCCCGGACTCGTCCAGCGGGGAGAAGCTCTTGAAGGTCAGGCCGTAGTTCTTCTTGAGCCCGGCGATCCCGTCCGATCGGGTCGCGAACTCCGGCGGAGCGCCGAGGACCATCGAGCTTGCCAGCGGCGCGAGGGCACCGATCGAGGACGAGCTGGTCAGGTGGTGAGCGGTCGCAAACGCCTGGCTGACGTTGATCGAGTCACTGTCCTGAGCTGAGGACGAGTTGAGGATCTCCATCGACGACGGCAGGCCGGCCGTGAGCGCCGCGTTGACCTGGTCGGTGGTGTGCGCGGTGCTCGTCGGGTCGATGATGACCGTCAGCAGAGTGCCGTTGTACTCGGGGATTATGGAGACGGCGCCCTTCTTGACCTCCGGGTAGTAGACCTCGCGGTCGCCGATGTTGAACTTGTCGGTGACCTTGACGCCCTTGGCCTTGAGCGCCATCGAGTAGATCTCCGCGAGCAGCTCGTTCTCCGGGAAGTTCGCCGACCCGATGACGACGGTGCCCTTGCCGGAGGCAGGCGCGAGCGGGTTCGACGACGATGAGGGACTCGAGCTGCCGCACGCGGCCAGCACGAGGGACGCCGTGGCGGCGATCGCAGCGATCGCCCCGCCGCGCAGCGTCGGGCTGGGTGTCAACATGTGGATATATCCCTTCCATCTGAGTGGACAGCGGTTCCTATCGAGAGTTCCGGGCCTGCAACCGCAGGCCTGCCGGAGTTGCGAGCCGGCGCAGGCCGGTGAACAGCAACTGGACCAGCAGCGCGAGCACGACGATCACGGCGGCTCCCCCGGCGACCTCGCCGTAGTTGTTGGCCGCCAGGCCGTCGATGATGTAGCGGCCGAGGCCGCCCACGCCAATCTCCGCCGCAATCGTGGCCGTGGCTACCACGAAGATCGCCGCCGTGCGCAGGCCCAGCAGGATGAGCGGGATCGCGACCGGCACTTCCACCTTGACCAGTTGCTGCCACTGCGTCATACCCATGCCGCGGGCCGCGTCCTTCAGGTCCGGGTCGACGCCTGCCACGCCCTCGTAGGTATTGACCAGGATCGGCGGGATCGCCAGCACGACGAGCGGGATCAGCCAGGCCAGCACGCCCAGCCCCAGCAGCACGACGACGAGGATCAGCAGCCCGAGGGTGGGGATGGCCCGCCAGACGTTCGTGACGTTCACCGCGACGAACCCGCCCCGGCCGTAGTGACCGATGAGCAGGCCGAGCGGCACCGCGATCAGCGTGGCGATCAGCAGCGACAGGCCCGAGTAACCCAGGTGCTGCAGCACCCGGACCGGGATGCCGTCCGGTCCCTGCCACTGCTGTGGCGACTTGAGCCAGTCCCAGGCGAAGGTCAGGAAGCTCAACGGATGACGCCCTCCTACCGGGTCCGCGGCCAAGGCGTGAGCGGGCTGGGGCCGATCCGGCGGCCGCGGGCCCAGGGAGTGAGCAGCGCCCGGCTGACCACGAGGATGAGGTCGCACAGCAGCGCGAGCAGGATGGTCAGCCCGAGGCCGACGTAGATTTCGGTCGGGAAGTCGCGCTGCAGCCCGTCGATGAAGAAGTAGCCGAAGCTGCTGACCCCGATGAGCTGACCCAGGCTGGCCAGGCTGATGCTGGAGACGACGGCGATTCGCAACCCGGCGATCACCACCGGCACCGCGAGCGGCAACTCCACCTGCACGAGCCTGCGCAGCTGAGTGAAGCCTATGGCCGTCGCCGCCTGGCGGACCGGCTCGGACACGCTGCGCAGGCCGTCGACCACGTTCGGGATGAGGACGCACAGCGAGAACAGCGTCAGCGGGATGATCACGGTGAGGTTCCCGAGGCCGGTGTAGGCGATCAGCACGACGAACAGCGCGAGCGACGGCAGCGCGTAGATGGCGCTCGCCAGCGATAGCACGGGCGGATACAGCCAGCGCCTGGCCACGCAGGCGATGCCGACCGGTACCGCGATCAGCAGCCCGATCAGCGGCGGCACGAGGCCGAGCAGCGCGTTGTCCAGCGTGTAAGGCCAGATGATCGACCAGTTCTGCGGAATCCAGGACCACTGCATGTCAGCGGGCCCTCACCCGGTCCGCGCCTCGATCGGCGGCCTCCTCGGCAGTCCTGATCGCGTCGCGCAGCCGCTCGTAACTTGTCGTGCCGAGAACCTGGCCACGGTCGTCCACGCCGATGGCGCGCTCGGTGCGGGACAGGATCGTCGCGTCAAGCGCGGCGCGCAGCGAGTCGGTGTCCGGCCGGAAGGTATGCCCGACCGGCACGAGGTCCGCTGCCGCGAGCGCAGCTTCGGGTGCGCCCGACTCCAGGTCGGCGACCGCGGCCCAGCCGAGCGGCCTGCGGTCGGTGCCGACGACGAGCAGCCACGCCTCGCCGGCCCGTTTGCCGGCAGTGATCGCGTCGGCGAACGTCGTGGCGGCGGGCAGCACGCTGTCGGTCGCGAGATCGAGACCAGCGGCCGGGAAGAAGGAGAGCCGGCGGATACCCCGGTCGAAGCCCACGAAATCGCGCACGTAGTCGTCGACAGGCGCGCCGAGCAGCCGCTCGGGGCTGTCTACCTGAGCCAGGTGCCCGCCGGGCCGGAAGACCGCGACCACGTCGCCGACCTTGATCGCTTCCTCCACGTCGTGGGTGACCAGCACGACAGTCTTGTGCAACTCGGCCTGCAGCCGGATGAGCTCATCTTGCAGCGCGGCTCTGACAATCGGGTCTACGGCGCTGAACGGCTCGTCCATGAGCAGCACCGGCGGGTCGGCGGCCAGCGCCCGGGCGACCCCGACGCGCTGCTGCTGCCCGCCTGACAGCTGGTGCGGATACCGCCTGGCCATGGTGGCCGGGTCGAGACCGACCAGGTCCATCAGCTCGCGTGCCCGGCCCCGGGCCCTGGCCTTCTTCCAGCCGGCCAGCAACGGCACGGTCGCGATGTTGTCCTCGATCGTCCGGTGCGGGAACAGGCCGGTCTGCTGGATGACGTAGCCGATGCCGCGGCGCAGCTTCGGTGGATTAACCTCGGCGACGCTCTGGCCGTCAAGCAGGACGCGTCCAGCGGTCGGCTCCACTAGCCGGTTGATCATCCGCAGCGTCGTCGTCTTGCCACAGCCGCTGGGCCCGACCAGCACCATGATCTTGCTGTCGGGGATGTCGAGGTCCAGCGAGTCGACCGCGACGGTGCCATCCGGGTAGCGCTTAGTCACGCTCTCGAAGGTGATCAACGGCGCTCGGCCTCTCGGTGTGGGATACGCGCGGTAAGGCACCACCCGCCGGTGCGCCAGCGCGGTCGGCCCGGCAGGAACCTCCCTCCGGGCCCAAGGCTCGCCCAAATGCCTCAGCGAGTGCCAGCCTAAACTGCCACTCGACGTCCGGCGCAATCTGACACCAGGCTGTGACCTACCAATGTGGTAGGTAGCCACACCGCCGAAGCGCAGGCGGGAGCACCGATAATGGAGTGATGCCCGGCCGAGGATCGGGCTCGGCTGCCGGGGCAGGGTTGACCCCGGCGGGCACGGCGGTGCGGGACGCATGTCCGCGGACGACGTCGACCCCGTTCCCTGTATGGTGCATACCGGTACGAGCACGACGAACAGGACCAGGCGCCCTCTCATGGCATCCAGCGACCATCGC
>JBOHCP010000291.1:0-6674 GCA_050698875.1 Streptosporangiaceae bacterium
GCGAGTGCCTGGTCGGTCGCCACGCCGGCCGCGGCGCCTGCCGCGGCGCCGGCCTCGGCGCCGGCCTCGGCCTGAATCGCGCCGGCCTCGGCGTGCGCCGCGCCCGGCGTGGCGGTGCCATCCGCCGCGATGCCGTCCGCCGCGATGCCGTCCGCCGCCGTGCCGTCCGCACCGTCGGTTTCCGGCTCAGCCTGGTGATTCATGCGCCTCACCACTCTCCGGCGCGGCCCCGCAGGCCGCGCACCGCTTGCATCCGCCGCCACCCTGCACGCTACCGCCCGGTGCCGGGGGCCGGAGCATCTCTCCCGCGCCGCCGCGACGTGACCCTGCGCCGGGCGGGTCGTGCGAAGGCGCACAATGACGGTTACGTCAGAGGGGAACCATGGCAACAGCCGAGGAATGCCGGACCGCGCTCGATAGCCTGACCGGCCGCATCGCGGAGATGGATGCGAAGGATCGGGCGGCGCACCTGCTCGACCGCACGCTGAGCTGCCGCGTTCCCGACCTGGGCATTATCTTCCTGACTCGGCTCAGCCCGAACGGCGCCGAGCCGGTCAGGCTGGCCGAGAACGGCACCCCGGTTGCCCAGGTCCGGTTCACCGCGAACAGCGACGTCGTCATCGCGATCTCCGCCAATCCGGGCGGCTTCATGCGCGCCTGGCTGACCGGCAGGCTCAAGGTCCAGGGCAGTGTGTTCGACCTGCTGCACCTCCGCAAGATGATGTAGCGCCGACGCGTCACGACGAGCGGGAACCGCCGGCCTGGGGCCCGAAGCAGCTGCCCCGAGGATCGCTTGGAACTCGGCTGCGATCGGGACTCGCCGTCAGCTAGCTCAGATCGGCGGCCGGCCGTACTTCCCAGAACGTCCACAGGGGACGGTAACCCATGCGGTGCCAGAACTGCGCGGACAGCGGGCTCAGCTGAGCGTGATGCAGCAGCGTGACGGCGGCGCCGATCGCGTCGACTTCCCGGTGCAGATGCTCGACCAGCGCGGCTCCGATACCGGCCCCGCGCTCGCCCGGCAGCACAGACATCTGCCCGAGATAGGCGACAGCTGCGGCCGGACCGCCGGCGCGATCCAGGTAGCTGCCTTGGGCGGCTCGGCCTCAACCAAGCCGACGGCCACGCCGTCTCGCTCCGCCAGCCACATCCACCGGTCAGCGGCAGCCAGCGTGCCGGCACCAGCGCGCGAGCAACTCGCCGAGCGCCGCGGCGACGTCGGGCCCGGCGGCGATGGCATGCTGGCCCCATGCCGGAGGGTGACGTGGTGTGGCGGACGGCCCGCCAACTGCACGGCGCGCTGGCCGGCCGGGCGCTGATGCGCAGCGACTTCCGGGTGCCGCGCTACGCGACGACGGACCTGACCGGGCGGACGGTCACCGAGACGGTGTCCCGCGGCAAGCACCTGCTCACCAGGGTCGACGGCGACATCACCGTGCACACGCACGTGAAGATGGATGGCTCGTGGCGGGTCGGCCCGGCGACGGGCTACTCGCTGCGCGATCACCGCATCCGGCTGATCCTCGCGAACAAGCAGTGGCAGGCCGTCGGCAGCCTGCTCGGCATCGTGGAGGTGATCCGGACCAGCCGGGAGGACGCCGTGGTCGGTCATCTCGGTCCCGACCTGCTCGGCCCCGCGTTCGACGCGGACGAGGCGGTGCGCAGGCTGCGCACCGAGCCAGGCCGCAGCGTCGGCGAGGCGCTGCTCGATCAGCGGAACCTGGCCGGCATCGGCACCATCTACCGGGCCGAGACGCTGTTCCTCCGCGGGGTCAGCCCGCGGCGGCCGGTGGGCGAGATCGAGGATCTGCACGGGCTCGTCGAGCTCGCCCGGCGGCTGCTGGTCGCGAACAAGGACCGGACCGGGACCGTCACCACCGGCAACACCGCCCTCGGTGCGCACGTGTGGGTCTACGGCCGGGCCGGCCAGCCGTGCCGGCGCTGCGGCACGGCGATCCGCCGCGCCGAGCTCGGGCCGGTGATCGAGGAGCGCACCGTCGTGTGGTGCCCGCGCTGTCAGCCCGCCTGATCCGGCCGCTGCCAGCCTGCCGGGCACCGTGCGTGACCTCGTAACAGCTAGCGCCGCCCCGAGCGGCCGAGGCCCCCGTGCCCGGCCGCTCGCGCTCAGCGAGCTACGCGTCCCGCTTGCGGAACAGGAGCACGGCCGACACCACTGCCAGCGCCGCCCAGCCGCAGAGCACTGCGAAGCTCGGCCACGGCCCGAACATAGGCGTCGAGCCCGGCGGCTGTGGCTGCACCATCCAGATCTGGCCGCCAGCCAGGGCCGGGATCCACTTGTCGACGTCGTTCTGCCAGGACTGCGGCAGGAAGTTGACCAGGATCGTCACCACGAACAGCAGCCCGACCATGGCGCCGATGCCCGCCGCGCTGTGCCGCAAGAGCAGGCCGAGCCCGAAGGCCAGCACGCCGCACGCGGTGAGGAACAGCGCGCCGCCGATCACCGCGCGCAGCACGCCGGGGCTGCTGATGGTCGTGCTGATGTGGTGGGAGGACATCAGTGCCTGGCCAAGGAAGAACGAGGCAAACGCGGTGATCAGGCTCGCGACGAGCGCGACCACAGTGAACACAACTCCCTTGGCTGCGATCATCACGCCGCGGTGCGGGTTCGCCGTCAGCGTCGTGCGGATCATGCCGGTCCCGTATTCAGAGGTGATGACGAGGACGCCGAGGACGCCGATGATCAGCTGCCCGATGTACAGCCCGGCCAGGCTCTGCCGGGTCGGGTCGAAGAGCGGACCTGCCTGGCCACCATGCGAAGCCCTGCCCCAGCTCGCCAGCGCGCCGAAACCGACCACCACGATGAACATGGCGATGAGCGTCCAGTACGTCGACCGGACCGAGCGGATCTTGGTGAACTCCGACCTCAGCGCGCCCCCGAAGGTAACGCGTCCGGCCGACCGCGCCAGGTCGAGCGCGACGCCGGCCGTCGGCTGCAGGGTTGTCGTCGTTGCCATGTCAGGCTCCCTTTCCAGCCGGTACCGGCTGCTCGGGCACGCCAGCGTGGAATTGCACGCTGGACGCGGTCAGCTCCATGAACGCCTGCTCCAGGGACGCGTGCACCGGCGACAGCTCGTGCAGCCGGACCGCGTTCTCGTAGGCAAGGTCGCCGACCTCAGCCTGGTCGAGCCCGGTGACGACCATAGAGCCGTCGCCGTCCTCGCGCACCGTGGCGCCCACGGCGGCGACCAGCTTCGCGAGCAGGTCGGGCTGCGGTGTCCGCACCCGGACCGTCCGCTGGGAGTTGGCCGCGATGAATTCCTCGATCGTGCAGTCAGCGATGAGCCTGCCCCGGCCGATGACCAGCAGGTGGTCGGCCGTGTTCTCCATCTCCGACATCAGGTGGCTCGACACGAAGATCGTCCGGCCCTCGGCGGCCAGCGCCTTCATGAGGTTGCGGATCCACAGAATGCCCTCCGGGTCCAGGCCGTTGACCGGCTCGTCGAACATGAGGATCTGCGGGTCGCCGAGCAGTGCCCCGGCTATCCCGAGCCGCTGTCCCATGCCGAGTGAGAACCCCTTGGACCGCTTCCCCGCCACGTCGGTCAGTCCGACCAGGCCGAGGACCTCGTCTACCCGGCGCCGCGGCAGGTTGTTCGACTCGGCCAGGCAGAGCAGGTGGTTGTAGGCGCTCCGGCCCCCGTGCAGAGCCTTCGCGTCCAGCAGCGCGCCGACCTGGCGCATCGGCTGGGTCGCCCGCTCGAACGGCTTCCCGTTGACGACGACCTCACCGGCTGTCGGCCGGTCGAGGCCCAGGATCAGGCGCATCGTGGTGGTCTTCCCGGCCCCGTTCGGGCCGAGGAAGCCGGTGATCTTGCCAGGCGCCACGCTGAAGGACAGGTCATCAACCGCCAGCGTGTCCCCGTACCGCTTGGTGAGGCCTCGTGCCTCGATCATGTGAGTAGTCCCCTTTAGCAGACAGGTGCCAGTCGGCTGACTGGCGATACCAGTGTCACCCGGAAACGCGATAGCTCGCGTCGGCCGCGGGGCTGATCTCGGTCAGCCCGGAGGGTGATCTCAGCGCGGCGGACCGATGACCGCGAGGACGACCTCGGCGGCCCGGCGGTGCTCCTCGGGGCTGCCGGGCGGCGGGCCTGCCGCCCACGCCGCGCCGCACAGCGCCCGCAAGCCGTCGATCCAGTCACCCGTCCCGCTCACCGCGAGCCAGGCCTCGCCCGATCCCCCCGCCACGGCCGTCCACCCGCCGCAGCGGAATCGGCCATCGGCCGCCGTGACCTCCGGATGGCTCGCGTTCAGGCCGGTCAGGTCGGCGGCGACGTAGCAGGGCCGCTGCCGCGCGGGCGCCAGCAGCAGGTCCGCCGGGCGGGTGACGCCGGTCAGCACGAGCAGGCTGTCCGCTCCGCCGCGAACGGCGCCCTCGATGTCGGTGTCCAGCCGGTCGCCGACCACAAGCGGCCGCTTTGCCCCGACGCGCGCTACGGACTCGGCGTGCAGCGGCGGCTCCGGCTTGCCGGCCACCACCGGCTCACGGCCGGTCGCGTGGATCAGCACCTGGGCCAGCGAGCCGTTCCCCGGCTGCGGGCCGCGCGGCGTGGGCAAGGTGGGGTCGGCGTTCGACAGCACGTACCAGGCGCCGGCGTTGATGGCGAGGGCGGCCTCGGCCAGCAGCCCGTAGTCGATGTGCGCCGAATAGCCCTGCACCACCGCGAGCGGCCTGACGGCCGCGGAGGTCACCGGCCGCAGGCCGCGATCCCGCACCGCGAGACGCAGCCCGGCACCGCCCACGACGAGGACCGGCGAGCCGGCCGGCAGCCGGTCGGCGAGCAGGTGCGCGGCCGCCTGCGCCGAGGTCACGATGTCGGCAGCGGTCGCGGGCACGCCCATCGCCGACAGCTGCGCCGCGATGGCGTGCGGGGTCCGCGACGCGTTGTTGGTGACGTAGGCGAGCTTCATGCCCCGGCGAGCCGCCGCCGCAAGCGCGGCGGCCGCGCCAGGGATCGGCGTCCCGCCAAGGTAGACGACCCCGTCGAGGTCGAGCAGCGCGGCGTCGTAGTGGTCGCTGAGCGGACCCGGGCACGACTGCGGAGCCGGGCGCGACTGCGGAGCCGGGCACGACTGCGGAGCCGGGCGCGACTGCGGACCCGGGCGCGACTGCGCGGCCGGGCGCGGACCGCGGGCGGCCGAGCCGGGATCAGCCCCGTCGAGCCCGTTCCCCCCGCTCAATTGGGGTTCCCCCGCGCGGTTTCGCGACGAGCCCGCAGCGTCGCCCGGACGCTGCGCAACGCGTCGGTGTAGTGGCGGAGATTGGGGCGCATGGCCGCGGCCAGCGCCAGGTGCTCGGCGGCCCCGCCGGGGTCGCCGGTGCGGGCCAGGGCCAGGCCGAGGCCGAACTGGGCGTAGTCGTCGCTCGGGCTGGCCTCGACGATGAGCCGGAAGTTGCCCGCCGCGGCTGCGTACTGGCCGGCGTCGAACTGGGCCCTGGCCAGGGCCTCCAGGACGCTCCGGGACCTCGGCTCGGCCGCGGCGGCTCGCTGCAGCAGCTGGGCCGCAGCCGCCGGGCTGCCCCGGCCGAGCAGGTCAAGGCCGCGCTGGTAGAGCTGGTGGGTGTCCGCGTTGTGCGCAGGCTCGGCTGGCTCGTGGTCAGGAGGAGGCGGTGCCGGATCGGCGGACTGCTCGCGCGGTTCCTCCGGGCGGGAATCAGGCCAGCCCGCCGGTCCTTCTGACATACGTGCCAACCCTTCCCTCCGGTGAAGCGCCGGCGCCGCGGCAGCGGCCGGGCCTCGTGCTTGCGCCGTTCCGCGGCGTGCGCTACGCCGAGGACCGGGTGAGCGGGCTCGCCCGGGTGACTTCCCCACCGTACGACGTGATCGCTGCCGATAACGAGACCAGGCTCATGGCCGCCGATCCGCACAACGTGGTCAGGCTCATCCTTCCCCGGCATGCGGCGGACGAGCCCGGCAGCCCCTTTCAGGACGCTGCCGCCGACCTCGCGCGCTGGCTGGCCGACGGCATCCTGGTCGCCGACCCGGTGCCCGCCTTGTACGTCTATGAGCAGGCGGCGGCCGGTGCCGGGGTGGTGTTCCAGCGGGGACTGATCGGAGCGCTCGACCTGGCGCCGTACGCGGCCGGCATCGTGCAGCCGCACGAGAACGTGATGCCCGGACCCGTCGCAGGCCGGCGCCAGCTCATGGAGGCCACCAGGGCGAACCTCGAGCCGATATTTCTCCTCTATGAGAACGGGAACGGGGTAGCGACCGGGCTGGTCGACTTCGTCGCGGACGGCCGCGTGCCGCTCGCCGAGGCCACCACCACCGACGGCCTGCGGCACCGGCTCTGGGCGATCACCGAGCCGGCGGAGCTGGCCGCGATCGCGGCCGACCTGGCGCCCCAGACGGCCCTGATCGCCGACGGCCACCATCGGTACGCCGCCTACCTGGAGTTGCAGTTGCGGCTGCGGCGCGCTGGCGCGGGGCCAGGGCCGTGGGACCGCGGGCTGGCGCTGCTCGTCGACTCGGCCGCTTACCCGCCGCAGGTCGGGGCCATCCACCGGGTGGTCGACGGGCTGGTCCCGGCGACGGCGGCGCGGCTGGCATCGGCCGCGTTCGAGGTGCGCGAACTGCCGGGCGGCGCCGGCGACGTGCCGGAGGTGCTCGGGCGGCTCGCCGCGGCCGGCGGCGGCGGCGTGGCGTTCGTGC
>JBOHCP010000292.1:0-6664 GCA_050698875.1 Streptosporangiaceae bacterium
CTTCTCGTCGCCACCGGCCTGGTGACCCCGCTCGGCGCGGCAATCCTGGCTGGCACGATGGCCGTCGCCGGCGGCGCCCTGACGATGGCCAAGGGCACGGTGTGGAACGCCCTGGGCGGCGGTGAGTACCCGCTCATGCTCGCCGCCTTCGCGCTGGTGCTCGGGTTCACCGGGCCCGGCCGCTGGTCACTGGACTGGGCGATCGGGGCGCCGTGGTACCCCAAGTCGAGCGCCGCGGCCGCGCTGATCGGGGTGATCGTCGTCGTCGTCGCGGGCCTCGCAGCCGGCCCGGCCCTGCTGCGCACCCGGTCGAACCTGACCGCCGGCGCCGCTGCGGAGCCCGCGCCGCCCACCTCCGCTTCGGCCTGAGTCAGACGCCGGGCGGCGGGGCCGCGGCAGCCCGTGTCACGGTCCGGATGCATGATTATGCACTACTGTGCATATAATTCTGTTCGTGTCCAAGGTTCTCACCTCCCTCCCCGTCGGTGAACGTGTCGGGATCGCCTTCTCCGGCGGCCTCGACACCTCGGTAGCGGTCGCCTGGATGCGGGAGAACGGCGCGGTGCCGTGCACCTACACCGCCGACATCGGGCAGTACGACGAGCCCGACATCGCCTCGGTGCCGGGCCGCGCCGCCGCCTACGGCGCGGAGATAGCCCGGCTCGTCGACTGTCAGGCGGCGCTGGTGGAGGAGGGGCTTGCGGCGCTGGCCTGCGGGGCGTTCCACATCCGCACCGCTGGCCGGGCCTACTTCAACACCACCCCGCTCGGCCGCGCCGTCACCGGCACCCTGCTGGTGCGCGCGATGCTCGACGACGACGTGCTCATCTGGGGTGACGGCTCCACCTTTAAGGGCAACGACATCGAGCGGTTCTACCGCTACGGCCTGCTCGCCAGCCCGTCGCTGCGGATCTACAAGCCGTGGCTGGACGCGGACTTCGTCACCGAGCTGGGCGGTCGCGCCGAAATGTCCGAGTGGCTGCTCACCCGCAGCCTGCCCTACCGGCACAGCGCGGAAAAGGCCTACTCCACCGATGCGAACATCTGGGGCGCCACCCACGAAGCCAAGGCCCTGGAACAACTCGACGCGGGCATCGAGCTCGTCGAGCCGATCATGGGCGTGCGGTTCTGGGACCCGGCCGTCGAGATAGCCGCCGAGGACGTCGCGGTCGGCTTCCAGCTGGGCCGGCCCGTGACGATCAACGGCAAGGAGTTCGCCGCTGCCGTCGACCTGGTGCTGGAAGCCAACGCGATCGGCGGCCGGCACGGCATGGGCATGTCCGACCAGATCGAGAACCGGGTGATCGAGGCCAAGAGCCGGGGCATCTACGAGGCACCGGGCATGGCGCTGCTGCACGCGTGCTACGAGCGGCTCGTCAACGCGATCCACAACGAGGACACCCTCGCCAGCTACCACAGCGAGGGACGCCGGCTGGGCAGGCTGCTTTACGAGGGCCGCTGGCTGGACCCGCAGGCGCTGATGCTGCGCGAGTCGCTGCAGCGCTGGGTCGGGTCCGCGGTGACCGGCGAGGTGACCCTGCGACTGCGGCGCGGCGAGGACTACTCGATCCTCGACACTTCCGGGCCGGCGTTCAGCTACCACCCGGACAAGCTGTCCATGGAGCGGACCGAGGACTCCGCCTTCGGGCCAGCCGACCGCATCGGCCAGCTGACGATGCGCAACCTCGACATCGCCGACTCGCGCGCCAAGCTCGAGCAGTACGCCGCGCTCGGCATCGTGGGCAGCCCGCACCCGGCGCTGATTGGTCCGGCGCCCGCCCCGGCGACCGGGCTCATCGGCGTGCTCCCCGAGGGCGGGGCGCAGACCATCGCCTCCCGCGGCACCGTTCCGACCGGTGACCAGCTGCTGGACCGGGCCGCGATGGAGACCGGCGCCGACTGATCCGGCCGCCGCAGGGCGAGGCGCGTACAGTCCGGTTCAGGAGAGTGTGCGGGCCTGCGAGTACGGGTGCTTTGGGGGGAACGGGCTCGTCCGGCCACTCGGCCCGTGACGCTGCGCAGCCGTTGCGGATGGCCCGAGCGAGACAGGGAGCGCCGACGAATGACGACACCCGCCCTGGTCGATCCCACCACCGCGGCCGCGCCACCGGACTGCGTTCTGGCAGCCCCGCTGGACTCGCTGGCCGGCCGCAAGGTCGCCCTGGTTAAGAACGCGTGGCCGTCCTGGCACCGGATGGTCGACCGCCTGAGCAGCCTGCTCGCCGACCGGGAGGATGGCGTCGCGACGCAGCAGTACCTGGTGCCCAACGGGTCAGCCGCCGACCCCGAGCAGCTCGCGCTGATCGCCGCGTCGGCCGACGCCGCCGTGGTCGGGCTGGCGAACTGCGGGTCGTGCACCGCATGGAGCCACCACGACGCCGTCGTGCTGTCGTCCCTCCGCGTGCCTGTCGTGCTGGTCGTCACGAGCGAGTTCGCCAGTCTCGTGGACGCCCTGGCCACCAGCTCGGGGGTCAGGCTGCCGACGGTCACCATCGACACCAACCCGGAAACCGTGGCCGAGGCCACCGCGCTGACCCTGCTCGATGACGCCTACGACACCATCGTGGCGGCGCTGACGACGCCGACGGCAGCAACCGGCTCCGCCCGCCCGGTGCGAGCCCGGACGGCCCGCCGCGATGCGCACGCGGCCGACGCGGTCGACACGGCCGACACGGCCGACACGGCCGACACGGCCGACGCGGCCGACGCGGTCGAGCGGTGTCACGATCTCGGCTGGACCGACGGCCTGCCAGTGATTCCGCCGACCGCACACCGGGTCGACGCCATGCTCACCGTCCTCGGCGACCCGGACGATGTCGTGGCGTCCATGCCACCAAGCGGCGCACCGGTCACCAATCGTGCGCTGGCCGCAAACGCCGTCATGGCCGGGTGCCTCCCTGGCCATCTCCCGGTGCTGACCGCTATCGTTCGGGCCGCGTGCACGCCGGAGTTCAACCTGAACGGCATCGCCACCACCACCGGACCGTCGACGCCGTTCGCGATAGTCAGCGGGCCGGCCGCCAGCCAGGCCGGCCTCAACGCCGGGCGCGGCGCGCTCGGCCCTGGCTGGCGGGCGAACGCCAGCATCGGCCGCGCGCTGCGGCTGCTCATCGGGAACGTCGGCGGCGCCCGGCCCGGCGACGTCTCGAAGTCGATCATGGGGCAGCCCGGCCGGTTCACCATGTGCATCGCCGAGAACGAGGCGCACTCACCCTGGGAGCCGCTGCGCGTGACGCTCGGGCTGGACGCCGGCCAGAGCGCAGTGACCGTCCTTGGTGCCACCGGCACGATGAACGTGCTGACGCCCCGCAGTGACGTCGACGCGATGCTGACCATCCTGGCCGACTCGCTGGCCTACCTCGGCAATCCCAACGTCGTCATGGGCCGCGGCACGGTTGGCGTCCTCGTGACTCCGGGCCACGCCGCGGCCATGGCTCGCGCCGGGCTGACCAAGGCCGACGTCGCAGTGGAGATCTGGGCCCGTTCGTCAATCCCCATCGGGCGGTTCCCCGCGTCGGCGCACCCGGACCCGCCGTACGAGTTCATCCTCAAGAACGGCCGCGTCTACCCGGTGGCCGGGCCGGAGCAGATCTACGTGATCGTCGTCGGGGGACCCGAGCCCACGCACGCCACCGTCGTACCCAGCCATCCGAGCTGCCAGCCGGTGACCGCTCCCGTCTGGTAGCGGGTGCCGTCCTGGCGGCGCTGTCAGCCGCGGCCGGCCGGGAGAACGCGGGGCCGCCCGAAGTCGGTGTTGTCGATCACGATGTCGGCCAGCGCACGCGGGCGCTGTCGATGCTCCTGCCGTCGCGGCCGCCGGAGTTTCCCGATGACGGGCACCTGCACATCCGGCTGGCGGCAGCGACCAGTAATCAGTCATGGCTCGGCGGCATAGCCATTGGCCTATTGCCGGGTTGCTCGTGATTATCGAGACCGCCAGCTAGCTAACGGCACGACTCCGTCCGGCCAGGCGAGCGTGCCTAATGCACGGCCTCGTACTGGCTGATCACCTCGGCGCTAATGCGGCCACGCTCGGAGATGCTCAGACCGTTGTCCCTCGCCCAGGCGCGCACGGCGGCGCGGTCAGCGCGCGGACCAGGCGGCCGACCGGAGCTGGCACGGCGCCGGCCGCGGGTCACCCGGCGGCCTGCCGCGACATACGGCCCGAGTTCTCGTTCCAGCCTGGCCCGGTTTCTCTCGCTCAGGTCAATCTCGTACGTCACGCCGTCAATGCCGAGCATTACGGTCCCGGCAGCTGGCGATCCGTCCAGATCGTCGGTCAGTACCACAGCGACGGTCTTAGCCATGCCTTCATAATCCTGGCAATTCCGGTCGCTGTCAAAATGGCACACCGCTTTCCGCAGCAGGACACGAGCAACTGGGCGACACAGCATTAGACAGCCCTCAAGTGGGAATGAGGAAGATCCGCCCACTCAATCTCGAACCTGGGCGAGCCAAGGTAATCCGTAACTCGGGGGAATGCAATGCAGAGGGTCGAAGTGCAGCTGGAAGACGATCTGACCGGCGGGCCCGCCGACGAGACCGTGGAGTTCGGCATAGATGGCAGGACCTATGCGGTCGACCTCAGCGCCAGACACGCGGCCGAGTTTCGCCGCCAGCTGGAGCGTTTCGTAGCACACGCCAGGCCGGCTCGCTCGCGGGGGCGCGGCACGATGCGGACCGCAGCTAGCAGGCAGCGCAGTCGCCAGATACGCGCCTGGGCCGAGCAGCAGGGCCTCACCGTCGCCGAGCACGGACGGCTGCCAGGCACCATCGTTCACCAGTACGAGGCAGCCGGCAGCGGCAGCCAGCCGCAGGCGCGCCGAGCGCGGCGAAGTCCCGCCAAAGGCAAACGCAGTACCAGCCGGCCGCACTAATCACGCGCAAGGTAGGCCGGGCCCGCGGTCAGCCATCCAGGACCGCGGCGATGGCTTGGATTTCGGCCAGTTGGTCCTGGTAGCCGAGCACGGTCACCCCCATCAGGGTGCTGGGCACGTCATGGTCGTCACAGGCGTCCCTGACTACCTGCCACGCGACCACCAGATCCTGCTGCCGGGTCGTGGCGACCAGGACCCTGGTGCTGAGCACGTCTTCCAGCGACGCGCCGGCATCGGCCAGGGCGCCCGCAGCTGCCTCAAGCTTGTCCAGCAGCCGCAGCAGCCCGCTCTCACTGCCCGGTGCAGTTGCCACGGTCACTCCCGAAGGTGCATGCCCGAGGCTACTCACCTCGGCGTCAGCGGCGTCGGCATCCGCCGCGGCTAGGACAAGAGTGACAGCTGGCCGAGCAGCGCTTCGCTGCCGTGATCAGTTGTCGCGCTACCTCAACGGCCTGTGTAGCTTCGTCCTTAGTCGCAGTGTCGGCTGACAGGCGGGGGTACTCCAGCTCGTTCCGCCGCCGCCTGAGGTCACCGAACGGCCTGAAACCAGGACCAAACTGCGCCCGGACGGCGCGTTCTACGGCATAGTGGCCCCCGCTGGTCGTGGCGCGCATACCTTGCCGGGCAAGCAGCGCGACACAGGCAAACCGCGTGGCGTCGTAGGCCAGAACGTAGGCGCTGTAGGTGTCAGTCGCGATGAGACCAGCGGCAGTCCCCGCGGTTCGCTCTGCCCGGGCGAGCAGCGTGCTCCCGTCGGCCGCGGCACCAGCCAGCTGCTCCAGCTCGCCACGCCGGAGAAGTTCCTCGACATCCGCCGCGCCTCGCGGCCATCTACTCATCGCCCGTCAGCGCCTTCTCAGCGGCCGTGCCGTCCGGCTCCAGGACCGCCACGAAGGGACCGGACTGGATCTGCTGAACCAGCGGATCGCCGGCCGTAGCCCACGAAGCCGCGCTGCGGATGACCGGGTTAACCGGCATCCGGAGGCGCTGCTGGGCGCGGTCGGCCGCGTCATAGACCGACCCGCGGGCGGGCTGTCCGACAACGAGCACGTCCAGATCATGCGGCGCCGGGCCGGTCCGGCCGAGATAGCGAGCAGCCCAGGAACCGAAGATGATGACGCGCTCCGCCTGAGACAGCTCTGCGAATTCCCCGGCTACGACCTGCACCGGCCCCCACGACAGGAACAGCAGGTCGGTGAGCGGCTTGATCAGGCGGTTCTGGGTGTTGGCCCGAACCAGCGCAGACCGCCCAACACTCCTGCGGCGCAACAGCCCTGCCTCGGTCAGACGCGCAACCTCGCCGTGGACGGTGCTGAGGGGAGCATCGAATCGCCGCGCGAGATCGGTGAGGCTCTGTTCTTCCTCAGGGTCGAACAACAGCGCGGCCAGGATGTCGGCCTGCAGTCTGGACCGGAATGTCGGCAGCAAAGGCGGCGCAGCGCTTCGCATAATCCGAATATATCTGCGATCTAACCGGATCGGTCAAGCCGGACGACCGTAATGACCCACCTTGTTGACCTACTCCAGGAACATGCGGTCGAGTTGCTCAGTCGTGCTGCTCGTCGGGCCGGTCGCCGGTGGCGACGCAAGGGACCGGTGACGCGCTTTCCCTCGGTACTGGCGGGCGGCGAGTAGCTTCATATCTGGTCTCGTCATTTGCGGCTCCCCTGCCGGTTCCGTGGGTGTCCGGAGGCGCCGGCCTCACGAGGGTGCCTTGCGGGGCGGGCGGTTCGCGGCGCCCGGGGCTGGGTCGGTAGCTGTCACGCTGAGCGCCAGGCGCTGGCCCG
>JBOHCP010000293.1:0-6653 GCA_050698875.1 Streptosporangiaceae bacterium
GGGCGTGGCCGGGCGCTGGCTGGAGGCGCCCAGCTGGCCGCAGCCGGCCAGCGCCAGTGTGCCGCCGGTGACGGCCCCGGCCACGATCGCCCGCCAGCGGCTCATCACGATCCCCTCCCCGGCACCGACCACACCAAACGCCCCCCGAAGAGTGGATCACGCCCGTCAGGTGACCGGAAGTGCAACGCGCCGATAGCAGCCGCTTGTGGCGTAACCGGCCGGGCGGGCCGGGCGCGCGCCGGCCAGTGATCGGCACGTCGAAAGGGTGGCGTTCGTCCGGCTCACCGCGGATCCGGTGGCCGTGGCCCGCTCGTAGCCGCGGGCCTCACGATGCTGCTGCCGGCGGCCGCCAGCCTGCCCACGGTGCGGTCGGCGGCGCCAGCCAGCGCAGCCACTCGCTGCGGCCGAGTAGCCGGAGCCGGAACGTCAGGTCGGCCAGCGCACCCGACTGGCTGGCGTGCGCGGCGACCGCGGACCGCTGCGCGGCGCGGGCTTGCACCGCGTGGTCGCCGAGGTCCACCTGCCAGCCGCCGCGGGCAGCGGACACCGTCCGTGCCAGGGTCGGCACGCCCGCGGCCCGCGCGGCCTCGCACGCGGCCATGGCCACGACGGCGCCGTCGAGGCCGCTCTCGGCCGGGTCGGTGACCAGGACGAGGTCCGCGGACTGGTCGGCGATGGCCCGGCTCACCCGCTCGGCCAGCGTGGCCAGCTCACACGAGCTGAGCCTGCCGTCGGGATAGTCGGCCACAGCGACCGAGGACACGCCGAGCACGTGCGCCGCGACACGCAGCTCCCACGGCCGGACCGACTCCAGCGGCTCGACCGTCGAGTTGAGCCGGGACGCCTCGCCCCTGGTGAGGCTCAGCAGCGCGACCCGAGCGCCCACCCGCCCGAAGGTGTACAGCAGCGCGCCCAGGTCGGCCGACTCCTGGCCTGGCCTGGCGGTGACCGTAAGTACCCGGTCCGCCCTTGGCAGCGTGTGCTGCCGCTTGACCGTGCTCGTCAGCATGGCCTGCGGACGGTTTCCGCGCCTCGGGGCGTGCACGGCGAGCCAGCCTGCGCGGGCGAGGCCAGCGCGCGGGGCCGCTGAGTAGCAGGGCGCTGTCGCGATCATCGGGTGCTCCTCTTCGTCGGGCCCGGCCAAACCGGGCTAGCCACATGCCACCGTGTGCCGGTGCAGCCGCCGCGCAGCAGACGTGGAGGTCCGATGGATGCGGGGCCAGCCGCCGGCGCGACCGTCTCCACCGGATCGCCATGAGATCTCCACGAGGACAGGAACTGAGCCGCGTGCACTGATGCGGACCGCACTACGGCGGTCGGTGAGCCGACGGGAGACAGACTCGTGACGTGGCTGACGCAGCTGACTGCCGGCTCGCCGGTGTCCTATCTGGTGGCGCTGCTCGTGCCGGCGCTGGACGCGGTGATCTTCGTGCTGCCGAGTGAGACCGCTGTGATCGCCCTCGGTGTCGCGACCGCAGGCAGCACCGATCCGCGGATCGGCTTGCTGGTCGCGCTGGCGGCGGCTGGCGCCTTTCTGGGCGACAACGCCGCCTACTGGCTGGGCGGCCACCTCGGCCCGGTGGTCGGGGACCGGGTGTTCGGCGGCGCGCGCGGGGGGCGCCGCCGGGCCTGGGCGGAGCGGGTCCTCGACCGGTTCGGCGCGCGCGTCATCGTGGCCTGCCGGTTCATCCCCGGCGGGCGCACGGCCGTCACCTTGACGTGCGGCCTCATCGGCTACCCACGGCGCAGCTTTGTGCCCGCGACGGCCTGCGCCGGCGTGCTGTGGGCCAGCTATGCCTTCTTCATCGGACGGCTTGGCGGCCGGGCCTTCGAGGACCGGCCGTGGGCCGGCCTGCTGCTGGCCGCGGCCATCCTGACAGCCGTCAGCGTCCTGATCGAGGTGGGGCGGCGCGCCCTGCGCTGGTACGCGGGCCGCAAGGCGCGGCGAGAGCCCGGGAGCGCGGTGACTTATGGTAGCGGCGAGCGGCCAGCAGGGCTGCAGCGGTGCGCGAGAAGGCAGGTGAGCGATGGCGGCGACGATCCTGCTCGTCGAAGACGAGCGCAAGCTGCGGGAACTGGTGCGTTCCTACCTCGAGCGCGCAGGCTTCACGGTGGTGTCCACCGAGTCCGGGGCCGAGGCGCTCACGCTGGCTGCCACCGCGGAGCCGGACCTGGTCGTCCTCGACCTTGGGCTGCCTGACGTGCCTGGCGAGACGGTCGCGCGCGAGGTGCGGGGCGCGGGGCCCACGCCGATCCTCATGCTCACCGCGAAGAGCACCGAGGAAGACCGGATCCGCGGTCTCGAGCTCGGCGCCGACGACTACGTGACGAAGCCGTTCAGCCCGCGGGAGCTAGTGCTGCGCGTGCAGGCGATCCTGCGGCGTGGCGGTCCGTCCGACGGCCAGGCCGCGGACCGATACGGCGGCGGAACACTGGTAATTGACGAGCCGCGCCGCGAGGCCACGGTGCGGGGCGAGCTCGTTGACCTGACCCCCACCGAGTGGGGGATCCTGGTCGCGCTCGCAACCGTGCCTGGCCGGGTGTACTCGCGACTGGAACTCATCAACCGGGTGCGCGGATATGAGTTCGAAGGCTATGAGCGCACCATCGACTCGCACGTGAAGAACCTGCGCCGGAAGATCGAGTCCGATCCGGCGAGCCCGCAGATCGTCAAGACCGTGCTCGGCGGGGGGTACCGGCTCGGCCTGACCCGCGATGACTGAGCCGCCGGCCGGCAGCAGCGCGATCGCCCTGCGCCTGGCCCTGGCGTTCCTCGCGGTCGCGCTGGCCGCGGTTGCCCTGCTGGCCATCCTGACGGCGGTGCTCGCCGCGGCGGACGTGGGTTCTCTGGTGCACCGGCAGCGATCCGAGCTGACCGGGGCGGTCGCCGTCGCCGCCGGGGCGGCCTGGGAGCAGAACCGGGCCTGGGTCGGCGGTGATCTCCGCCCCGTGCTCGACCTGGCGCGGCGTACCGGGGCGGAGGTTCAGGTCCGCGACACCGCCGGCCGGGTCGTCGTGTCCTCGGCAGGATTTGCTGCCCAGCGTGGGGCGGAGCAGTTCAGCGCACCGGTTCGCGGGCCGGGCGGCCCCGTCGGCACCGTGCTGACCCGGTTCACCGGTGCAGGGCTGGCCAGCGCTGACCACTCGCTCCAGGTACGACTGCTGCAGGCCATCGCCAGCGCGGCGGGCCTGGCGGCGCTGCTGTCGCTGGTGGTAGCCGTCGTGGTGGCCAGACACATCACGGGCCCCGTGGCGCGGCTCATCGCCGTCACGCGGGCGATGAGCCGCGGTGAGCGCTCCGCGCGGGTCGGTCCAATACGGGCGCCCGGCGAGCTGCTCGAGCTGACGACCGCGTTCGACCGGATGGCCGACACGCTGGACCGGCAGGAGCAGCTGCGCCGCGATCTGGTGGCCGACGTGGCCCATGAGCTTCGCACCCCGATCGCCATCTTGCAGGCCGGGCACGAGGCCCTGCTCGACGGGGTGGCCGAGCCGACGCCCGAGCAGCTGGGGTCGCTGCGCGACGAGGTCCTCCGGCTCGGTCGCATGATCGGTGACCTGCAGGAGCTGGCCGCCGCCGACGCGGCCGCCCTGCACCTGACGCTGCGGGAGTGCGACCTCGCTGAGGTTGCCGCCGACGCGGCCGGCAGCCTGGCCGGACGCTTCGAGGCCGCCGGGGTCACCCTGCGGCGCGAGCTCGAGCCCATCGCCGTCCGCGCCGACCGGCGGCGGCTGCGCCAGGTGGTGACCAATCTGCTCACCAATGCGCTCAAGTTCACGCCCGGCGGCGGGACGGTCACCGTCGCAGCCCGCCCGGCCGGAGCGGCCGCGGTGCTGACGGTGACCGACACCGGCGTCGGCATCCCCGCGGACGAACTGCCGCACATCTTCGAGCGCTTCTGGCGCGGGCGGCAGGCGACCCAGACGTCCGGCACCGGTATCGGCCTGGCCATCGCGGCGGAGCTGGCCGCGGCGCACGGCGGGGCAGTGGCCGCCCGCAGCGCGCCGGGGGAGGGCACGACGATGACGCTGACCCTGCCGTCCGCCTGAGTTCTCCACGGCATCGCCACACCGCCCGCATCGAGCGTGCAGAGCGCGCGGCTGTCCTGACCTCAGCGGCGCACGGTGCGCTGCGGAGTCGGACAGGAGAGCAGATGGCCGCAACAGCAGCGATCGCGGGTGGCCCGTGGTGGCGGAGCGTTCTCGAGGCCCGCTGGCGGGACCGGCTGCACGAGGTCACCGAGCTGTCACTGGCGTTTCACGACGCCGCGGCCGCCGTGCCTGAGCGCCAGCTCGCGCAGCCAGAGTCGGCGGTGCGGCAGCTCATGGATCAGGCTATAACCGCTCGCCGCGCGCTGGCAGACACCGACGAGGCGCTGGCTCGCCTGGCGACAGGAAGCTTTGGCCGGTGCGAGTCGTGCGCGGCGGTGATCCCGCTGCCCGCCCTGCGCCGGCTGCCCGAGGAGCGGTACTGTCCGCCGTGTGCCGGCGCGGCCGTGCCGGTTGGCGCTGGCCGTGGCTAGGGCCGGCGACGCCGGCCGCGCAGCCGCAGGTAGAGCACGACCAGGCACGCGCCGAATACCACCCAAGGGCCGACCACGAGCAAGCTGGTTCCGGACACTGCTGCCGCCTTTCGGTCACGGTACCGACAGCAGCAGTAGAGGGCGTCGCGGTGCGGATGAGATGGAGCGGCCGTGGCGGCCAGCTGGAGTCGGCGGCCGACCCCGAGCCAGCCTCGGCCGCTCCGGGTTACGGTGGCTACGTGACCGCCACCGACGCGATCGTCGAGAGCATCCTGTACATGCAGCGGCACGGCTGGCGCATCGTTCCCGTCAATCCGCACGCTCACGAGATCCTCGGCGAGCCCGTCCACCGGCTTCTCGGCGAGGTGCCCCGGCCGGTGGGCCTGTTGGACGTCTTCCGGCCGGCCCCGCAGACTCCGGACATCGCCCGCCAGGCCGTCGCCGCCGGGGCCGCTGCGCTCTGGCTGCAGCTGGGCATCGTGTCGGCGGAGGCGCGCGCCATCGCCGAGCGGGCCGGGCTGCTGTATGTCGAGGACCGCTGCCTGGCCATCGAGCAACGTCGGCTCGGCGTGGCCGCGCCCCGGTCTGGTACGACGGCAGATGGAGCCGACGATGACGTCATCTGACGATGTCATAGCGCCTGGGCGGGTCGCGGTAGTCACCGGCGCGGCGAGCGGGATCGGCCTCGGCCTGTGCGAGCGCTTCGTGGCCGAGGGCATGCGCGTGGTGATGGCCGACGTGGAAGTGCCGGCCCTGACCGAGGCGGCAGCCAGGCTGGCTGACCGGGGCCACGCCGTGCTGCCCGTGCCGACCGACGTGTCGAGCGCCGACCAGGTGGCAGCGCTGCAGCAGGCGGCCATGGCGGAGTTCGGCGCCGTGCACGTGCTCTGCAACAACGCCGGCGTCGGGGGGCCGCACGGCCCGCTGTGGCAGATCCCCGACGGTGACTGGGAGTGGGTGCTCCGGGTAAACCTGGGCGGCGTGATCAACGGCATCCGCGCGTTCGTCCCGGTGCTGGCGGATCAGGCCGCCGCGCACATCGTGAACACGGCGTCGGTCTTCGGCGTGTTCGCCGGCGCGCTCGGGCCATACGGCATCTCGAAGCACGCCATCGTCGCGCTGTCGGAGACGCTCCACTTCCAGCTGCAGTCGGTGGCGCCGCACGTCGGCGTGTCCGTGCTGTGCCCCGGCGCGGTGCGTACCCGGTTCGGCTCCTCGGCTCGGAACCGGCCGGCGTGGGCAGGCCTGGCGCCGGCGCCCACCGCAGCGGAGGGCGCGAGCGCGGACCGCTTCGACGAGCTGCAGGCCGCCACGGGTGCCGACCCGGCCGACGTCGCATCGACCGTGGTGGCCGGCATCCGCAGCTCGCGCTTCTACATCCTGACCGCCGGCAATCGCAACGACGCGATCCTGCGTCGCGGTACCGAGATCGTCGCGGGCGGACCGCCGGCCCCGCCCTTCCCTTAGCGCGGCCGGGCGCCGCTTGTGGCGCGGAGTGTGATCCGCGTCACTCTGGCAATTCGCCGCATGCTACGTGGCGTTAACGATGAGTAACAGATAGCACCCAGGCGCGAGATTAGTGCCCCGAGCACAGTGTCGCCGTGACCCGCGTCACGTCCGCGCACCCTGGCCGCTGTCGGGGTTGTGGCTCACGACGGCAGGTCCCTGGGTTTCGCCGAGCGCCCCCGCTCCCGAACAAAGGCTCGACGTTGCAGTTTCGCATGCCCTCATCGCATACCGTTTCCCGTACCATCAGCGGCCTGACCCGCAATCGCTCTCGCATGGCGATCGGCGCAGGCGCGGCGTCCGCCGCAGCACTGGCGTCCGTGATCGGCGTGGCGGCGGCTAGCACCGGACCTGCCGTCAGCCTCGCCGCCTTCCACGGCCCGGCATCGGCGAGCCCAGCAGCCATCAGTCCCGCCGTCCACGTGAGTGGCGCAGCGGCCGGACAGCAGCCCGCCAGTTCCGCGCTCCAGGCCAGCTCGCAGCTAGCAGCGGCGCCCAGCGAGGTCCAGGCACCGGCCGCCAGCTCCGCGCCCGAGGCCAGCTCGCAGCTAGCAGCGGCGCCCAGCGAGGTCCAGGCACCGGCCGCCAGCTCCGCGCCCGAGGTCAGCCCGCAGCTCGCAGCGG
>JBOHCP010000294.1:0-6638 GCA_050698875.1 Streptosporangiaceae bacterium
AAGCAAAGGGGCGCGGGCGAACCTAGTCGAGCGAGGACATCACGTGCTTGACGCGGGTGTAGTCCTCGAACCCGTACATCGACAGGTCCTTGCTGTAACCCGAGTGCTTGAAGCCGCCGTGCGGCATCTCGGCGACGAGCGGTATGTGCGTGTTGATCCACACGCACCCGAAGTCCAGCGCCCGCGCCATCCGCATCGCCCGGCCGTGGTTAGCGGTCCAGACCGAGGCCGCCAGACCGTATTCGGTCCCGTTCGCCCAGCGCAGCGCCTCGTCCTCGTCGCTGAACTCCTGCACCGTGATGACCGGGCCGAAGACCTCGTTCTGGATCATCTCGTCGTCCTGCCGCAGCCCGTCGACCACGCTCGCTGCGTAGAAGTAGCCCTTCTCGCCGACCCGGTTGCCGCCAGTCAGGACCCTGGCGTGGTCGGGCAGCCGGGAGAGGAATCCCGACACCCGCTCGAGCTGGGTGGCGTTGTTGAGCGGCCCGTACGAGGCGTCGGCGTTGTCAGGTCCGGCCGTCACCTGAGCCCTGGCCTGCTCGGTCAGGGCGGCCGTGAAGTCATCGTGGATCCGTGGCCCGGCAAGAACCCGGGTCGCGGCCGTGCAGTCCTGCCCGGCGTTGAAGTAGCCGGCGATCGCGATGGCCGCCGCCGCCGCTTCCACGTCGGCGTCGTCGAACACGATGACTGGCGCCTTGCCGCCGAGTTCCAGGTGCACCCGCTTGAGGTTCTCGGCCGCGGCGGCGGCGACCTGAATGCCCGCCCGGACGCTGCCGGTGATCGACACCATCTGCGGCACCTGGTGAGACACCAGCAGGCGGCCGGTGTCGCGGTCGCCGCACACCACGTTGAACACGCCCGGCGGTACGAACTCGCTGATCAGCTCCGCCATCAGCAGGCTGGTGACCGGCGTGGTGTCGGACGGCTTGAGCACCATGGTGTTCCCGGCCGCGAGGGCAGGCGCCCACTTCCAGACCGCCATCATCATCGGGTAGTTCCAGGGCGTCACCGCGGCGCACACCCCGACCGGCTCGCGCCTGACGAACGAGGTGAACCCCGCCATGTACTCGCCGGCTGACCTGCCCTCGAGCATCCGGGCCGCGCCGGCGAAGAACCGGATCTGGTCAACCATCGGCGGGATCTCTTCCGATGCGGTCAGGCCGATCGGCTTGCCGGTGTTCTGCGACTCTGCCTTGACGAACTCGTCGGCCCGGGCTTCGAGCGCGTCGGCGATCCGCAGCAGCGCCAGGCTGCGCTCGGCCGGCGTCGCGTCCCGCCAGCCGGGGAAGGCCCCGGCGGCCGACGCCACCGCGCCGTCGACCTCGGCCGCGCCGGAGACGGGCGCGGTGGCGAAGACCTCCCCGGTGCTCGGGTCGATCAGGTCAGCCCGGTTGTCGAAGGACAGGTCGGTCCACTGGCCACCGACGAAGTTCTGCAGATCACTAGCCACAACGACTCCGTTCCCTGGTTAGGGGGTTGAGGTCTGGACGGGCGCTCGTTCCTCGCACGCCCACGGTGACCCGTACGCGGTGAGCAGGTCAAGGAACGGTCGCGGGGGCAGGGCCTCCGGGCCGAGCACCCCGGCTCCGGACCAGGCGCCCGAGTCGATGAGCTCGAGGGCAACCACGGGATTGATCGCCGTCTGCCAGACGACCGCCTGCGAGCCGTACTCAGCCATCGTCTGCGCGTTGTCGACCACGTGGTACAGGTACACCTCGCGCGGGCGGCCGTCCTTGCCGGTGCCGGTCACCCAGGTACCCGCGCAGGTCAGGCCCGTCATCTGCGGGCCGAGGGTAGCAGGGTCGGGCAGGCAGGCCGCCACCACGTCCCTGGGCGACACGCGTCCGCCGTCGACGCTGACCGGGGCGGTCCGGTCGAGGCCCAGCTTGTGCAGCGTCTGCAGCACTCCGATGAACTCCGCACCGAGGCCGTACTTGAAGGTGACCCGCTGCGCCTTGACCCAGCGCGGGACCAGCAGGACCTCCTCGTGCTCGACGTTCACGCACTCCACCGGGCCGATCCCGGCCGGGAAGGTGAACGTCTCCGGCTCGCTGAACGGCTCGGTGGTGAACCAGCCGCGGCCGGACTCCCAGATGACGGGGGGATTCAGGCACTCCTCGATCGTGGTCCAGATGGAGAACGTCGGGGCGAACTCGTAGCCGGCCACCGCGAGGTTCGCGCCGTCCCGCACCCCGATCTCGGTGATCTCGCCGAACAGTTCATCGGCGGCGTACCTGGCGAACACGTCGGACAGGCCGGGCTCGACGCCGATGCCGGCCAGCGCGAGCCGGCCCGCCTCTTCCCACTGCCCGGCCAGCGCGAACTGCTCGTCGCCGAGCTTGACGCCGGTCCTCGCGTACGGCTCGCCCGGGTGCGGCCGCGACAGCGACATGGCCATGTCCAGGTAGTGCACCCTGGCAACGAGAGCGGCCAGGAACAGCGGCATCACGAACCGCGGGTCGGTGGCGTTCATGAGCGCGTCGCAACGATGCTCGGCGAGCAGCGCCGCGGTGCCTGCCTCATCCCTGGCGTCCAGCTGAACCGCCGTGTAGGTGGGCTTGGCAGCCGCCGCCCGCTGCGCCCTGGCCAGGTCGTAGTCGGCGACGATCAGCTCGGCGAACGGGCGGCGGGCGGCGATCTGCGCGATCGCGGTGCCGACCCCGCCGGCCCCGACCAGAAGAATCCGCATGGTGGTGATCCTAGCCCCGGCGGGCAGGGCGATCACGACTAGACCAGTCGCATTTCGTACATAGTACGACTGAAATCGTTGCCTTACGCGGCAATCGGTGCTAGAAACGTGGCACTTGGACGTCTGATCGTGGGGGTACCTTACCCTGTTCTGACACGTGCTGTTCCCGCATCCGGACACTGCGGAATGAGCGGCTGGCCGCGAGGCAGGGAGGGACGACATGGCAACTGGGCAGGCCGTGCAGGTCGAAGACCAGGTCAACAAGGGACTCAAGAAAGGTGCCATCGGCCTGATCGCCAGCACCGTCATCGCGACCGCGTCGGTCGCGCCTGCCTACAGCCTCGCGGCGACGCTGGGCTTCATCGTGCTCGCCGTGGGGCTGAAGTCGCCGCTGGTCGCGATCGCGGCCTTCGTGCCGATGATCTTGACGTCCATCGGCTACAGCGAGCTGAACAAGGCCGACCCGGACTGCGGCACTACGTTCACGTGGGGAACGCGGGCGTTCGGCCCGAAGACCGGGTGGGCCGGCGGCTGGGCGATCGTGGTCGCGGACGTCTTGGTCATGGCCAGCCTCGCCCAGGTCGCGGGGCAGTATATCTTCCTGCTGTTCAACGCCAACGGCATCGGCACGGACCCGGCGAGCTTCTGGGTGCTGCTGACCGGCGTCGCCTGGATCGCCGTCATGACCCTCATCTGCTATATCGGCATCGAGGTCTCGGCGAACTTCCAGAAGGCGCTGCTGTCCATCGAGGTCACGATGCTGATGGTGCTCTCGGTGGTGGCGCTGATCCGGGTCGGCACCGGCCACCACCCGGCGGAGTCGATCCACCCGACGTGGTCCTGGCTCAGCCCGGCGGGGCTGCCATTCGGAGCCTTCGCGTCCGGCCTGATCCTCATGGTGTTCATCTACTGGGGCTGGGACACCGCGCTGTCGATCAACGAGGAGACCAAGGATCCCAACAAGACGCCCGGCCGGGCGGCCATCCTGTCCACGATCATCCTCGTGGTCACGTACGTTGTCGCGATCTTCGGCGCCCAGTCCTTTGCCGGCATCGGCACCAAGGGCATCGGCCTGGCCAACCCGAACAACTCCTCCGACGTGCTGTCCGTGCTCGGTCACGCCGTGTTCGGCGCGGGCACGCTGGGGAACGTGTTCTACCGGCTGCTGCTGATCATGGTGCTGTCCTCGGCCGCCGCGTCAACCCAGACGACGATCCTGCCGACCGCGAGGACCACGCTGTCGATGGCGAGCTACAGGGCGTTGCCGCGCTCGTTTGCCAAGGTCCACCCGAGGTTCCTGACGCCGACCGTGTCCACCGTGGTCATGGGCGGCATCTCGGTCATCCTGTACGCGGCGTTCAATTACGCGTCCAAGGGCCAGGTCATCGGGGACGCCGTGACGAGCTGCGGCGTGTTCATCGCCACGTACTACGGGCTGACCGGCTTTACCTGTGTCTGGTACTACCGCAAGAACCTCACCAGCAGCGCCCGAAACCTGTGGATGCAAGGAATACTGCCTTTCCTCGGCGGCGCCATCTTGTGGTTCCTCGGCGGCTGGAGCCTGTATCAGGACTACGACGTCAACAGCGCCTACAGCGCTTCGTACACCAGCTGGACGGTGCCCGGCCTGCATTGGCAGATCGGCGGTGTGTTCGTGATCGTGTTCTTCTCGTGGCTGGCCGGCCTGCTGTTCTTCATCTACATGCGGATCGTGCACCCGGCGTTCTTCCGCAAGCAGACGCTCACCCGCTCGACGCCGACCCTGGTTCCGGACAAGTAGCACAGACCGGCCGGCGGTCCCGCGAGCCTGTTAGCGCGGAACCGCCAGGTGTCGGCGCCAGCGCCTAGGCTTGGGCCCGTGACCGCGCTGGTTGTCGACTCGCTTCTGGACGGGCTGAATCCGCAGCAGCGGGCTGCCGTGCTGCACACGGGCGGCCCGCTATTGATCGTGGCCGGCGCCGGATCGGGCAAGACGCGGGTGCTCACGCACCGGATCGCCTACCTGCTGGCCGAGCGCGACGTGACGCCGAGCCAGATCCTGGCCATCACCTTCACCAACAAGGCGGCCGGCGAGATGGCGGCCAGGGCGGCCGCGCTCACCGGGGCGCGGGCGCGGTCCATGTGGGTGCTGACCTTTCACTCCGCGTGCGTGCGCATCCTGCGCCGGGAGGCCAGGCGGTTCGGCTACCCGGCCAGCTTCTCGATCTACGACCAGGCCGACTCGCAGCGGCTGATGACGATGGTCTGCCGGGAACTGGAGCTTGACAGCCGGCATCACCCGCCGCGGGCCATGGCCGAGCAGGTCTCCGGCCTCAAGAACGAGCTGATCGACCACGAGACCGTCCAGTCCAGGGCGACCGGCTACCGGCAGCGGGCGCTCGGTGAGGCGTACGCGGAGTACCAGCGCCGGCTTGTCGCGGCCGGAGCGATGGACTTCGACGACCTCATCATGGTGACCGTCAACCTGCTGCAGGCGTTCCCCGACGTCGCGGCCGAGTACCACGAGCGGTTCCGGCACGTGCTCGTCGACGAGTACCAGGACACCAACCACGCCCAGTACGTCCTCGTGCGCGAGCTTGCCGGGGCGGGCGGTGCCACGCCGGCCGAGCTGGTCGTCGTCGGCGACGCCGACCAGTCGATCTACGCCTTTCGCGGCGCCACGATCAGGAACATCGAGGAGTTCGAGCGCGACTTCGCGGGCGCCCGGGTGATCTTGCTCGAGCAGAACTACCGCTCGACTCAGAACATCCTGGCGGCCGCCAATGCCGTCGTGTCCCGCAATCCTGGCCGGATCCCGAAGAACCTCTGGTCGGACGCCGGCGACGGCGCCAAGATCACCGGCTATGTCGCCGACAGCGAGCACGACGAGGCGGCGTTCGTTGCCGAGGAGGTTGACCGGCTGGCCGACGCTGGCGAGGCGGCACCGGGGGAGGTCGCCGTCTTCTACCGGACCAACGCCCAGTCCAGGGTTTTCGAGGAAGTCTTCATCCGGTCCGGGCTGCCCTACAAGGTGGTCGGCGGCGTCCGCTTCTACGAGCGGCGGGAGGTCCGTGATCTGCTCGCCTACCTGCGCCTCATCGCCAACCCGGGCGACGAGGTCTCGCTGCGGCGGATACTCAACACACCGCGGCGCGGGATCGGCGACCGGGCCGAGGAGTGCGTGGCGGCCCTGGCAAACCGCGACAAGACCAGCTTTGCGGTGGCGCTGACCAGGCCGGACGACGTGCCCGGACTGGCGGCGCGGTCGGCGCGCGCGATCGAGGGCTTCAACGAGCTCATGTCCGGGCTAAGGGCGATGGCCGAGGCGCGCAGCCCGGTGGGTGACATCGCCGACGCGGTGCTTGAGCGCACCGGTTACGTGGCTGACTTGCAGCAGTCGTCGGATCTGCAGGACGCCGGCCGGATCGAGAACCTCACCGAGCTGGTGTCGGTCGCCAGGGAGTTCGACGCCCGGGCTCCCGACGGGACGCTCGCCGAGTTCCTTGAGCAGGTATCGTTGGTCGCCGATGCCGACGAGATCCCGGCCGGCGAGCAGCACGGCGGCATGGTGACGCTGATGACCCTGCACACCGCCAAGGGGCTGGAGTTTCCGGTCGTCTTCCTGACCGGCCTGGAGGAGAACGTCTTCCCGCACGAGCGGTCGATGGGCGACGAGCGGGAACTGGCCGAGGAGCGGCGGCTCGCCTACGTCGGCATCACCCGGGCGATGCAGCGGCTGTACGTCACCAGGGCCGCGACCCGTACTTGGTTCGGCCGGCCCGGCTACCACGCGCAGTCCCGGTTCCTGACCGACATTCCCGCGCACCTGATCGACTGGCGCAGAGACGAGTCGGCGGCGACCCAGCCCGCGTCCGAGCGGCTGGCGAGGCGACCGGGAGTGCGTGTCATCGGCAACCTGCCGGTGCCGGCGCTTCAGCCCGGCGACTGGGTTAACCACGACTCCTATGGC
>JBOHCP010000295.1:0-6635 GCA_050698875.1 Streptosporangiaceae bacterium
GCTGACGGGCCTGGCGCGGCCCGGCCGCCGGCCTGCCCTGCCCGGGCCAGCGGCAGGGCCGCCGGCATGAGACTCCGGGTAGCGGTCCTCGCGCTCGGTACCTTCGCCATCGGAACCGACGGGTTCGTCATCGCCGGTGTCCTGCCGGGCATCGCCCGCGACATGCACGCGACGGTGGCTGCCGCCGGGCTGCTCGTCACCGGGTTCGCGCTCGCCTACGCCATTGCCGCGCCGCTGCTGACCACTGCTGCCGCCCGCATCGAACGGCGCCGCGTCCTGGTCACCGGCATGGCCGTGCTGGCGGCGGCGAACCTGGCCGCGGCGGCGGCCCCCGGATATGACGCCCTGCTGGCCGCCCGGGTAGCGGCCGCGCTGGGCGCGGCCCTGTACTCGCCGGTCGCCATGGCCGCGGCCGTGCAGCTCAGCCCCCCGGCCGGGCGGGGACGGGCGCTGTCGCTGGTGCTGGCCGGCATGACCGTCTCCCTGGTCGTCGGCGTGCCGCTGGGCAGCCTGCTCGCCAGCGTGGGCAGCTGGCGGTGGACCTTCATCCTCGTCGCCGCGCTCGCCGCGCTGTCGGGGCTGGGCGTCGGCGTCCTGCTGCCGCGCGTTCCGGCGGCCCCGGCAGGTACCCTCTCCGCCCGCGTGCGGCTGATCCGGCGCCCGGCTGTCGTGGCCAACCTGGGCGCCACCTTCATCTGGATCGGCGGCGCCTTCAGCATTTACACGTTCATCGCGCCGGTCCTGACCGCCGCCACCGGGTGGACCGGCCCGGCCATCAGCGGGCTGCTGCTCACCTACGGCGCGGCCGCCTTCGCCGGCAACGCCCTCGGCGGCCAGGCGGCCGACAGGTGGGGTGCCAAGCGCAGCATTCTGCTGGCCCTGTCCTCGCTGGTGGTCAGCCTGACCGCTCTTGCCTACGCCGCCCACCTGGGCCCACCCGCCGGCATCCCGGTCGCCATCATCGCCGTGATCGCCTGGGCCGGGGCAGGCTGGTCCCTCACCCCCGCCCAGGCCCATCGCCTCATCGCGCTCACCCCGGCCGCCGGAGCCGAGATCCTGTCCCTCAACACCTCCGCCGTCTACCTGGGCATCGCCGCCGGCGCGGCGCTCGGCGGACGGGTCCTCTCCCACCTCGGCGTGCCAGCGCTCGGCCTGACCGGCGCCGGCCTGGAACTTCTCGCCCTGATCGTCGTCGCGGGAGCCCGCGTGCCGAGCCCGGCTGTCAGCGGCACCGGGTCAGCGAGCCCGGCTGTCCAGAAAGCCGGCTCTCATGGCTGAGCCTGTCGCTCTGGCCGATAGCCGACGCGGCTGCTACGGCACGGCTCAGGTCGCGATCTCGGGCCACGGAGAGCACGGCCAGGCCGGACAACTGCGCAGGCTCGCGCTGGAGAACACGCGGCTGCAGGCCGCGCTGGATGCCCAGCTGCAGGAGGCCCGCGCCTGCCGCGCCCGGATCGCGCACGCGGGCCTGGAGGAGCGACGCAAGGTCGAACGCGACCTGCACGACGGCGCCCAGCAGCGTCTGCTCGCGCTCTCGCTCACCGTCGCGGCGATCCGCGACCAGGTCACGGCCGGCCGGGACCAGGACGCGAACCTGCACAGCCTGGCTGAGGCGGCGGCCAGCCAGATCAAGGCAGCCATCGCCGAACTGCAGGCACTCGGCCGCGGCCTCTACCCCGCGGTGCTGGCCTGCGAGGGCCTGGCCGCCGCCGTGGAGACCCTCGCAGCCCTGGCCCCGCTGCCGGTCACCACGCGCATCCAGCCGGCCCGCCACCCCGCCGCCGTCGAGGCAGCCGCTTACTTCGTGATCGCCGAGGCGCTGGCCAACATCGCCCGGCACGCCCGCGCCTCGCGCGCTGAGGTGACCGCCCGCAGCACGGGCAGGCTGCTGACAGTCGAGGTCCGCGACGACGGGATCGGCGGCGCCCCCGCCCGCGGCGGCACCGGGCTGACGGGCCTGGCCGACCGGGTCGCCGCGCTCGGCGGCCAGCTCACCATAACCAGCCCCGCCGGCGGCGGCACCGCCATCCGGGCCGACCTGCCATGCGGCTGATCCCGTCGGGCGCGCACCCCCGAGGCTCGCCGGCCCGCGCCAGCAGCGGCACCGTGGGCGGTATCGCGCTGTGCCAGGTGGCGGTCACCGTGACCTACGCCACCCGCCGCGGGCACACGCTGATCGGCCGGGCATTGCACCTGCCCCAAGCCTGCGCCGCCGATGAGGAACACCGCGAGCTGGGCGGTACGCCAGGAGGAAGTGATGTTCACCACCAAGCCGCAGCTGGCCGGCGCCTTGCTGCACCGCGCGCACGCTGCCGGGATCCGCGCCGCGTTTCGTGGCAGGCGATGAAGTGTACGGCGGCCGCCAGCTGCGCCGGGGCATCCGCCAGCGCGGGATGGGCTATGTCATGGCGGTCCGCGCCAACCACACCGTGACGCTCGGCTCTAGTCGCACCGTGACCGCTGCCGCCCTGCCCGCCTGATTCCCGCCCCCGCCTGGCACCGGATGCGCACCGGTTCGGGGACCAAGGGCACCCGTCACTACGACTGGCGATGCTGGAGGTAACCAGCGACGACACCCACGGCGGGCACGGTGCCGGGCACAGCCCGCTGCTGGCCCGGCGGCACCGCTACACCGGCAAACTGTCGTACTACCGGTGCTGGACACCCGAACCGGTCCCGCTGTCCCGGCTGATCGCCATCGCGGCCGTCCGCTGGCGCATCGAAGGAAGATCATCAGCTCGCCAAGCAGAGCACCTGCCGGGACGCCGGACAGGTTATCCGCTGAAGGTCCTGGCACCGCTGGACCGCGATCTGCCTGCTTGCCTACATCTACCTCGCGGTCGCCGCCGCCGTGCAACGTCAGCAAGACACCAGCGCAGGCCTGGATGCCGGGCTGATCCCGGTCACCGTTCCCGAGCTGCTGCGGCTCCTGCGCGATGGAGCGGGTACACGCCAGCCTCAGTTGCTGAGGGATGGCGGGAGCCCGAATCTGGGCAGGACAGCCGGATCGAAGCGTGTCATCGCCGAGACCTGGGTGCCGGACAGGGTGAGGACCATCAGCCCGACCGTGTAATAACTGCCGGTGTCCGGGTCGCGGGCATAGAAGCCGAACGCGGGCTGGCGGTTCGCCCTGGCTGGGATGAGCCGGGCGGTCCAGCCAGGCCGGAACGCCGTGGCGGTAAGGAACTCGGCGGCGAGCTTGCGGCCCTGGTACTCCAGCGGCAGCGGCGGCATAGTCAGCCAGGCATCCTCGGTCATCATCGCGGTGATGGCGTCCACGTCGGCGGACTCGAACGCTGCGGTCAGCCGTTCCACGAGTTCCCGCTCGGCGGGCGAGCCAGGTGGCGGCGCAGGCAGCTGGGCTGAGGGCCGGCGCCGTTCGAGCGCCGCGCGGGCGCGCTTGAGCGCGCTGGTGACCGACTCCTCGCTGACGTCCAGGATGCGGGCGGCCTCGCTGGCGCGGAAGCCGAGCACGTCGCGGAGCAGTACCGCGGCCCGCTGCCGTGGCGGCAGCACTTGCAGGGCGGTGATGAAGGCGAGCGAGATCGCCTCCCTTGACTCATACCTGGCTTCCGGGCCAGGCGCGCTGTCCGCGACTCCGGTGAGCAGGTCATCTGGGTAGGGCTCCAGCCACAGCACCTCGCCGAGCCGGGTCGGCTCCGGCGGCATTAGCCCGTCCGGCGGCGAGGTGAGCGGCGCCGGGCGCCGGCGGCCCGACCGGAGCGCGTCTATGCACCGGCTGGTGGCTACCCGGTACAGCCAGGTCCGGATCGACGCGCGCCCCTCGAAGGCGGGCAGGCCCTGCCAGGCCGACAGCAATGTTTCCTGCAGCGCGTCCTCGGCGTCCGCCGCCGACCCGAGCAGCCGGTAACAGTGCACCTGCAGTTCACGCCGGTACGGGCCGACGAGCCGGGCGAACGCGTCGCCATCGCCGGCCTGGGCCCGGTCAAGCAGATCGGTCGTCACCGTACAGCCTCCGATCCAGTCCAGTACAGACGATCGCGCCGTCAGGAACTGGGCGGGCAGCAGCCGCCCAGTATCGCCAGCCAGATGCCGTCTCCATCAGCAGAACATCAGGTACCGCAATCGACAGGGAGAATCAAGATGTCGGCACCGCACGAATCCCAGGCCGTCACTGTTGCCCGCGCGCACGTCGAAGCCTGGAGCAACCACGACTACGACACGGCGCGCAGCAGCCTGGCACCGGACGTGCACGTCACCGCGATCACCACCATGCCGTTCCCGCCGCCTACAGACCTGACCGGCGCCGATGATTACATGACCGGCCTGATCCAGTTCGCGCAGGCCGTCGTGCCCGGCAGCGCACGCATCATCGCCAGCACCGGCGACGACCGCAACGCACTGATCATGTTGACCGTCGAAGCCGACTTCGGCGCCGGAAAGGCGACCCTGCCCGGCTCCCGGCTCTACCTCCTCGACGACGACAGCAAGATCAAGACTGAGCACGTCGTCTTCTACGCGGCCCAGTAATCAGCCGGCGGCGGCCGGGGTGCACACCCGGCCGCCGCCGGGCTACCGGACGGACCGAGCGGCCGCCGGCCGAGACCCAGCGACCGCCCGCCTGGATCCAGCGGGGAGCGGATGTCGCGGGCGGCGCCGGGCAGGCGGTACAGGGCGGTGACGACCTGCTGGACCGTCTGGCGCAACTGCGGGTCGCTGGCGAAGGCGGCCCCGGCCGCGGGTGCCTGGATCAGCACGTTCTCGCTCGGCGGTGTTCGCACGCTGGGCTGGTTCAGGACACGCTCGGCCCGGCCGGCCTGGCCGGATCGTAGCTTTGCACGTTCCGGGTGCCGAGCAGTTGGCCGGCCGCCACGGCGGCGAAGACCAGCAGCAGCCAGCCGGACACCGCCGTCTTGCGGTGCGCTGCGCTCCAGCCGGCGACCCGCTCGACGACCGGGGCCCGGGAATGTCTGGAAGGGGGTGATTGGGGGTTGGGCGCGTGGCGGCGCATATGACCTCATTCGGGATCAGGAAGCCAGGGGCGGGGCATGCCTTCTCGGTTCAGGAGGCACGCTGGTGCTTCAGCTGGCGGCGGCGACCGCGCCGACGTCCGGGCAGGGCCGGCGGGCCGCAAAGCGCGGGCGATGCTTCCGGCCGGGCCGACTGCAGCGGGCCAGAGCGGCCAGCCGGGAGCGGCTCGCCTGCACGGTCAGGTCGCGGATATGGGCGGCCGCAAGCTCGCGCGCGATCACCGGGTGGTACATCATCGTTTCCTTCTTCCTGGCCGGGGCCTCGCGTTGAGGTGGCCTCGGCCACTTACGCTGCCCTGGCCGCGGGCGGGGGCCCAGGGGGCTGGCGGTCACGCCGGCGAGGGTTATCCCTCCATCCCGGCGACGCTGGCGTGCTGCCCCCAGCAGACGTGATCGTCAGGTCGGGGCGTGTCAGCGCATTCTGGCTGCCTCGGGCCGTCACCGCGGGTTCGCGCACATGTCGCCCGGTGGCAGAGTGACGCGCCTGGAAGCGCGCAGCCCGGATGGCGCCCGTGCGCGGGCCGGGCCCTCGCGCAGCAGCGCGGTGTCTTCGGCGAGGCTCAGCCGCACGGCAGCCCGGCCCAGATGGTGGTCCCGCCACCCGGGGGGCTGGTGACGCTGAACTGGCCGCCGAGCGCGGCGGCCCGGTCGGCCAGGCCCGCCAGGCCGGTGCCGCCATCGGCGGAGGCTCAGCCGATACCGTCGTCGGCGATCTCCACGGACAGCAGGCCGCCGCCGCAGCGGGCGGTGACCAGGGCGGTGCTGGCGCGGGCGTGGCGGGCGATGTTGGCCAGCGTCTCGGCGACGAAGTAGGCGGCGGACTCGACCGCAGCCCAATGCGGACCGAGACGGGCAGCGGGGCCAGGGCGGCGAGGGTCTCGGCGGCGGCGGCCAGCCCCTCGCTGACCAGCACCGCGGGGTGGATGCCGCGGCTCAGCTCGCGCAGGTCGCCGATGGCTGCGCGGATCTCGCCGCGGGCTGCCTCGGCCAGCCTGCGCAGGTTCCCGCCGCGATCAGCACCCCCGGCGACTGGACACTGCCGTACTAGCCGCCGGGCTAGTTGCCCTGCCAGCCCGATACGCCCCTGGACCGAGCCTGGCGCACAGCGGCGCGCCGGGAGGGCCAGCCTCGCGCCATTCTCCCGTGTCTGCCTGCGCGGCAGGCCGGTCAGCCAAGGTGGCGGAAGTGGGGCCACAGGTCGTGCCATGGCTGGCGGGGGTCGCGGCAGATCGCGATCGGCTGGCCTTGCTCCTGGTTGGGCACGCCGGAGCGGTCTTGCAGGTGCCCGGCGATCACGCATGAGCCGAAGCCGCCGCGCACGTCAGGCAGCTGGGCGCCGACGATCACCGCGGTGGTAGCGCTGCCGGGCGGGCGGCGCAGCGCGTACAGGGCGTTGTGGCCGGAGTATGGCGCTGGCAGGCCGAGCGCCGGCCCGTAGCGGGCGAGCGCGCCGGCCTCGCCGTAGTTGCTGGCTATGAGCACGGTGCGGGCCCGCCCGTCTGCCGGGATGGCCTGGTAGACGGCGGCGACCTCGGCCGCGTACTGGGGCCAGCCGATCTGGTCGCGCACCGCCTGGTCGATCGCGGGGATCGGGGTCTGGCCCAGCACCGAGACCGGCACCAGCGGCAGCGCGATCACGGCGGC
>JBOHCP010000296.1:0-6602 GCA_050698875.1 Streptosporangiaceae bacterium
CCCCCGAGGCGGCGGCGCGCGCCCGGCCCGAGACGAGCGAGCCGCGGGTCGACGCGGCCCTGACGCTGCTCGACCGGCTGACTGAGCTGCCCGTGACCGAGCACGCCACCGTGTACGAGCAGGTGCACGCCGAGCTCACCGCCGTCCTCGGCCAGCTCGACCCCGAGTCCGCTGGCGCCGACGGCTGATCGCGATCGACCGTCTCGATGAGCAGGAGGCTGCGGCTTGATGCAGAGCTGGTACGGCGTGGCTTGGTCAGCTCCCGTGACCAGGCGGCGGACCTGATCGCCGCGGGCCGAGTCGCGGTCGCTGGTCAGCGGGCGGCGAAGCCGACCTCCCAGGTGGCCACGGACGCCGCGATCACCGTGGCGCCGGGGGATCAGGAGCCCGCATACGTGTCGCGAGCGGGCTACAAGCTGGCCGGGGCGCTGGCCGCGTTCGCCGGTCTCACCGTGGCCGGCAAGCGCTGCCTGGACGCGGGCGCGTCGACCGGCGGCTTCACCGACGCGCTGCTCCGGGCCGGGGCCGGGCAGGTGGTTGCCGTCGACGTGGGCTACGGCCAGCTTGCCTGGTCGCTGCGCAGCGACGACCGGGTCAGCGTCCTGGACCGGGTCAACGTCCGCACCCTGACACCCGAGCAGGTAGCGCCGGCTCCGGAGCTGGTGGTCGCCGACCTGTCCTTCATATCGCTGCGGCCGGTGCTGCCCGCGCTGGTCGGCTGCGCGGCGCCAGCGGCCGACTTCGTGCTTATGGTCAAGCCCCAGTTCGAGACCGGCCGCGAGCTGGTCCACGGCGGCGTGGTCAGGGACCCCGCGCTCCGGTCTCAGGCCGTGGCCGACATCGCCGCGGCCGCCGCTGACCTCGGCCTCGGCGCGGCCGGCATCACCGCGAGCCCGCTGCCGGGCCCGTCGGGGAACGTGGAGTACTTCCTGTGGCTGCGTCGCGGGGCCCCCGCGCTGGACGCGGGCCTGCTCGCGCACGCCATCGCCGCGGGGCCACAGTGACCGGCTGGCCGGATGTCGCCGCAGTCGGCCGCGTCGTGCTGCTCGTCGCGCACACGGGCAGGCCGGAGGCCCTACGGGTGTCCCGCACACTGATCACGCGGCTGTCCGAGCTCGGCATCGCGGTCCGCGTCCTTGAGCCCGAGGCGGCCGCGCTCAGCAGCCCGGCAGCGGAGGTGGTTCCGGTATCGCCCGCCGCCGCCGTCGGGGCCGAGGTAGTGCTCGTCGTGGGCGGCGACGGGACGCTGCTGCGGGCGGCCGAGCTGGCCCGGCCGGCTCGAGTCCCGCTGCTCGGAGTGAATCTCGGTCACATCGGGTTCCTCGCCGAGGCTGAGCCCGAGGACCTGTCTGCCGCCGTAGCCGGCCTCAAGGCCCGCGAGTACTCGGTCGAGCAGCGGATGACGGTCGACGTCGCCGTTCGCAACAATGGCGAGCGGATGGCGTCGACCTGGGCACTGAACGAGGCCAGCGTGGAGAAGGCGGCCAGGGAGCGGATGCTCGACCTGGTCATCGAAGTCGACGGCCGCCCGCTGTCACGCTGGGGGTGCGACGGCGTGGTGTTCGCGACGCCGACCGGCTCGACCGCCTACGCCTTCTCGGCGGGCGGCCCGGTGGTGTGGCCGGAGGTGGATGCGCTGCTGATGGTGCCGATCTCGGCGCATGCGCTATTCGCCAGGCCCATGGTTGTCTCGCCCCAGTCGGTGCTGGCGGCTGAGGTCATCGGCGTGGCCGGCAGCCAATCTGACGCGGCAGGTGCCGTTCTGTGGTGCGATGGACGTCGTATGGTCGAGCTTCCGCCGGGATCGCGGGTCGAGGTGCGCCGCGGCGAACTGCCGGTGCTGCTGGCTCGGCTGCCCGCAGTGACGGGCGCGAGGGCCAGGGTAAGCGCGCCGTTCACCGACCGCCTGGTTGCCAAGTTCGGCCTGCCCGTAGCGGGCTGGCGCGGTCGGCCCGACCGCAGCGTCGACTTGCCCGCCGAGGGTGCGGCACATCAGAAGGCGGCGGCGCAAGGGCCAGACGAGGAGCCATCGGGCCATGCTTGAGGAAGTGCGCATCACCGGCCTCGGCGTGATCGACGAGGCAGTGCTCGAGCTGTCGCCGGGATTCAACGTGGTGACCGGCGAGACCGGGGCGGGCAAGACCATGGTCGTGTCCGGCCTCGGATTGCTGTTCGGCGGCCGCGCTGACCCGGCCCGCGTGCGGCCGGGCGCTGACCGGGCTGTGGTCGAGGGCAGGCTGCGGGTGGCGCCAGACGGGCCTATTGCCCGTCAGGTCAACGACTCTGGCGGCGATCTGGACGACGACGGCGGCACGCTGATCCTGGTGCGCTCGGTCAGCGCCGAGGGCCGGTCGAGGGCCACCGCGGGCGGCCGGTCCGTGCCGGTGTCCCTGCTCACCTACCTGTCCGACGACCTGGTCGCCGTGCACGGTCAGGCGGACCAGCAGCAGCTGCTGCGGCCCGGCCGGCAGCGCGAGGCGCTCGACCGGTTCAGCGGGCCGCAGTTCGCCGAGCTGCTGACCACCTACCAGCGTGCCTACCACCGGCACGCCCAGGTGCGCACGGAACTGGACGAGCTGACCACCTCGGCGGCCAACCGGGCTCGCGAGGCCGAGGACCTGCGCCGTGGGCTGGCGGAGATCGAGCGCGTCGAGCCGGCCGAGGGCGAGGACATGGAGCTGACGGCCGAGGACGAGCGGCTGTCGAACGCGGACGCGCTGCACGCCGCCGCCACGACGGCGCACGAGGCGCTGGTCGGCGACCCCGCGAGCGGGAGCTACGAGAGCGCGGATGTGACGAGCCTGCTCGCGGCCGCCCGGTCCGCGCTGGAGTCGGCCGCACAGCACGATCCGCAGCTGGCCGCCCTGGCTGGCCGGGTCAGCGAGGCTGCCTACCTGCTGGCTGACGTCGCCGCCGACCTCGCGTCCTACGTCCAGACCGTCGAGGCCGACCCGGCGCGGCTCGCCGCGGTGCAGGAGCGCCGCGCCGAGCTGACCAGGCTGATCCGCGCCTACGGCGCGGCAACGGCGGGCGGGCCGTCGGCGGGTGACCTGGCCGGCGTCCTGGCTTGGGCCAAGGGGGCCGGAACGCGGCTGGCTGAGCTCGATGCCGATGACGAGACGATCGATGCTCTCAGCCACCAGGAAGCCGAGCTCGCCGCCGCGGTCGCCGATCTGGCCGCACAGCTGACGGCCGCGAGGACGCAGACGGCCGCCCGGTTTGCCGAGCAGGTCACCGCGGAGCTGACCGCGCTCGCGATGCCCCACGCCACCGTCGCGGTGGCCGTCACGCCCGCCCAGGGCCTCGGCCCGCACGGCGCGGACGACGTCGAGATCAGACTGTCCGCCCATCCGGGCGCCCCGGCGCTGCCGCTGCACAAGGGCGCGTCAGGCGGCGAGCTGTCCCGGATCATGCTGGCCATCGAGGTGGTGTTCGCCGGTGCCGACCCGGTGCCGACCTTCGTGTTCGACGAGGTCGACGCCGGCGTGGGCGGCAAGGCGGCAGTGGAGATAGGCCGTCGGCTGGCCCGGCTGGCCCGGCTCGCCCAGGTCATCGTCGTCACGCACCTGCCGCAAGTCGCCGCGTTCGCCGACACTCACCTGGTCGTGGAGAAGGCCAGCGACGGCTCAGTGGTACACAGCGGCATCAGCAGGCTCGACAATGCCGGCCGGGTCCGCGAGCTGTCCCGGATGCTGGCCGGGCTGGAGGACTCCGAGCACGGCCGGGCGCACGCGGGCGAGCTGCTGGCGGCCGCAGCGGCCGAAAGAGCCGCGCTCGGCAGCGCTGTCGGCTAACGGATTGCGCGCGCCAGCCGGGCTTGGTCGGCCGCGTGGCGCTAGGACCTGGCCAGATCTGGCAAAATGGCTAGCCAATGAAGGCGGCGAACCGAGGTTTCCCGGCAGCGCGCCGCACCAGGTCGCCAGACCTGGGCGGGGCGCAAGCGACCGCTCGCCTTGACCGGCGCACGAAGAACCTGACCAAGCGGCTGCAGGCCGGGGATATCGCCATCATCGACCACGCGGACCTGGACCGGGTTAGCGCCGACGCGCTGATCAGGTGCCAGGTATCGGCGGTCATCAACGTTGCCGCCAGCATCAGCGGCCGTTACCCCAACCTCGGCCCGCAGCTGCTGATCGAGGCGGGCGTCCCGCTCGTCGACGACGTCGGAACCGACGTATTCGACCAGGTCAAAGAGGGTCAGCAGGTCCGGCTAGACGGCGAGACGCTGTATCTGGCCGACGCCGTCGTGGCGAAGGGGACCAGGCAGACCGCGACGACGGTGGCCGCCGACATCGTGGCCGCCAAGGAGGGCATGGCCGAGCAGCTCAAGGCCTTCGTCACCAATACCTTCGAATACATCAACCGCGATTCCGAGCTGCTGATCGAGGGCATCCGGATTCCCAGCCTGCGGACCAGGCTCGCCGACCGGCACGCGCTCGTGGTGGCCGGCGGCTACCGGTACCGCGAGGACCTGAAGGCCCTGCGTGCCTACATCCGGGAGTTCAAGCCGGTCATCATCGGCGTCGACGGCGGCGCCAACGCCTTGCTCGAGGCCGGCTACTGGCCGGACCTCATCGTCGGCGACATGGACTCGGTGTCCGACAGGGCGCTGAAGTCCGGTGCCGAGATCGTCGTGCACGCCTACCGCAACGGCTACGCGCCGGGCCTGGCCCGGGTCCAGGACCTGGACGTCGACTCGGTGACGCTGCCCGCCGACGGCACCAGCGAGGACGTCGCCGTGCTGCTCGCAGACGAGGCCGGGGCCAGCCTCATCGTCACCGTCGGCATGCGGTTCGGGCTGGTAGAGTTCCTGGACAAGGGCCGGTCGGGCATGGCCAGCGCCGTGCTGACCCGGATCCGCGTCGGCGACAAGATCGTCGACGCCAAGGGCGTGAGTCGGCTGTATCAGAGCCGGATCGCGGGCCGGTCACTCGCTCTCCTGGCTGTCGCGGCACTGGTGCCGATCATCGCGCTGGCGTTGACCCCGGTGGGCAAGCTGTACGTGGGCTACCTCGGCCTGGCGATGCGCCAGCTGTGGTACTGGCTAACTGGACTGCTGTAGTGATCGACTTCAGGTATCACCTGGTTTCCATAATCGCTGTGTTCCTGGCGCTGGCCGTCGGCCTCGTGGTGGGCTCGACCGCGCTCCCCGGCAAGACCGAGGAAGCGCTGACCGTCGCGCAGCACAAGGCGATCTCCGAGAACACCGCGCTCCGCAAGGAGAGAAACCTGCTGCAGCAGCAGGTGGCGGGGGACGAGGCCTTTGCGACGGCCAGCTCGGAACGGCTGCTCGCCGGGCTGCTGACCGGCGAGCGGGTCGTGCTGGTCGCGGCGCCCGGCGCCAACCGCGCGGTGCTCAGCGGGCTGACGACGGCGCTGCGGCAGGCAGGCGCCACGGTGACCGGCCAGGTGAGCCTGACCGGCGCATTCACCACGACGACCGGGCAGAACGAGGCGGCGCTCAGCGGGCTCGCGCAAAGCCTGGCGAGCAAGGCGGGGCTGCAGCTCACCGCGCAGTCCGCCAGCCCGGTCTCGGGCCAGCAGGCTGCGGCTCAGGTGCTCGCGGCGAGCCTGGTCTCCAGCAGCGACACCCTGGCGAGCACCGCAAGCCAGGAGATCCTCGTCGGCTTCAGCCAGAGCGGGTTCATCACCGTGGATTCCGGCGCTCCCGCGGATGCGCCCGCGGAGCTGGCTATCCTCGTCACGCCGGACGGGCAGCCGCAGCAGAGCGACGTGCTGGTGGCTGTCGCCCAGGAACTGAAATCCGAAGGCAGCGCGACGGTCATGGCGGGAGCGGTGAGTTCGATCGGACTGCCTGGCGGCACTGCGATCAGCGCCGAGATCAGCGCGGGGAACGCGGTGTCGACGGTCGACAACGCCGATACCGAGACTGGTCAGATCCTGGTCGTGCAGGCGCTGCGGTACCTGCTGAACGGCAAGCCGCCAGCTGCCTATGGCGTCGCGTCGGCCAAGGCGCCCAGTCCCGCGCCCATTCCGGTGGCCACCCCGACGGTAAAGCCCAGTGCGTCGTCGAGCGCGAAGAGCCACGCATGAGCCGTAGCACTGTGCGATCGGCACTCGTCGGGGCGGCGGCGGCCCGCATCGCCTACGGTGCGCTACGCGCCCGGCCTCCGGCTGGCGGCCCGGCCTGGACTCGCACCAACCACCGGGGTGAGCCCGTCACGCTGCTCGAAGGACCAGCGCTCGCGATCGGCGGCATCGCCGCCGTGGTGGCCGCGCCCGGGAGTCGGCGCAACCGGCTCGCAGCGATGCTCGCGTGCACCGGCGCAGCTGCCTTCGGCGGCTACGACGATCTGGCCGGCGACCGGAGCGCCAGCGGGTTCCGCGGCCATCTTGGTGCGCTCGCCCGTGGCGAGGTCACCGCCGGTGCCGTGAAGCTCGCGGGCATCGGCGCGACGGCGGTTGCGGCGGCCCTGGTCGCCGACGGGCCAGACGGCTCACGCCCGGCCCGGCCGGCCGACCGCGTGCTCAGCGCCGGCCTGGTGGCCGGCGGGGCCAACCTGGTCAACCTGTTCGACCTGCGTCCCGGCCGGGCCATCAAGGCCGCCCTGCTGGGGGGCGGGCTGCTGACGGCCGTGCCC
>JBOHCP010000297.1:0-6591 GCA_050698875.1 Streptosporangiaceae bacterium
CCAAAGGTCTGACCGCCACCGTATGGTGCTTCAATGCCATACTCGACATCGAGAATGCCGTTGTCTGCCGCGGTGATGTAACCGCGCGCTTTGAGCTGACTGATGACGCCGGCGATGTCGACCGTGCCGATGCTTTCGTTCTTCGGCAGCACAACCGAGACAGTGCCAGTGGTGCTGTTGCCCGACATCCAGACCTTCGAGCCATCGGTAAGGGTCGCCACGTCTGATCCAGAAGGCACCTGACCGTTGACGTAGGTCCAGATCATCAGCTCCAGGTCGTTACTCCAGTTGTAACTGGTCGCAGCTTGTGCAGTCGTCACCCAGATGTCGTAGGCGTATTCGTAATCGAGCCTGCTGCTGTTGGCTGGCGGTCTGATGTCAAAACTCGACGTGAGACTTGACGATAGCGCGGAGTAGAGGATGCATTGCTCGGAGGGATAACCGACAACTTCGGTGGTGCCTGGGTGCGCGTTGAGTAGGACGGAGTAAGACGCAAGGTCACCGTTTGTTGCCTGGGTTTCGTCAGCCGAGTAGCCGACGCTGCTGGCGTCACCACTCCACGTGTCCTGCCGGTAACTACACGACACGTTGCCGGCTGGGACCGAGGTGATCGGTGACGACACCGCCGCTGGCGGTGCGGGTGCCGGCGGACTCGAATGTGTCGAAGACGTCGGTGCAGGCGATGGTGAAGCATGCGCCGATGCTGAAGTGATAGACGCTTGGCCGTTTGCCTGGACTTCCGCTCCGACGGGCATTCCGGCCCTGGCTGGCGAGCGCCCGGCCGGTGATGCTGGAGCTGACGGCACAATGGACGTCACGACAAAGTATCCCGCTACGGCAATTCCGACGGAAATCGCCGCGACCGCGGCGGCCATCGGCTTCCGATTTTTTCTCCGAGCTCGTCTACCCATGGATGTCATCGCCCATCCAAGGGCCACCATCGGGCAGGGATCGAGCCCAGGACCGGTCGACCGAATCCGAGCCGCCGAAGCCGCCGAGTACGGTGAGTCTCATGGCCTGCACAGACCGAGAGACTATGCCGCGCATCGTCATCTAGCTGCGTGTTTAGGGTAAGTTCGGTCGCCTCGTGCCACGTGCCCTGCCCCGGCCCTGCCCCGGAGGAGGGTACCGGTGGCTGCGTGGGGCAGCGGCCCCGTTCCCCTCATGAATTCCTGACGGCGTCGCGCCTGCACCGCGACCAGGCCTCGGCCGCCCGATAATGGGCTGGTGGGTACCTATCGGGACGACGGCATCGTGCTGCGCACCCACAAACTGGGCGAGGCCGACCGCATCGTCACGGTGCTCGGGCGCAAGACGGGCCGGATCCGGGCCGTCGCCAAGGGCGTGCGGCGCACCAAGTCCCGGTTCGGCGGCCGGCTCGAGCCGTTCACCCACGTCGACCTGCTGCTGTATACGGGCCGGTCGCTGGACGTGATCACCCAGGCCGAAACGGTCCGCCCGTACGGGGAGCGGCTGGCCGGCGACTATCCCCGGTACACGGCGGGCACGGCAATGCTCGAGACGGCCGAGAAGCTCACCCCGGTAGAGAAGGAGCCGTCGCTGCGGCAGTTCCTGCTGCTGGTGGGCGGGCTGCGGGCGCTCGGCGCGGGGGAGCACGAGCCGCGGCTGGTGCTGGACGCGTACCTGCTGCGGTCGCTGGCGGTGGCCGGATACGCGCCTGCGCTGACCGAGTGCGCGGTCTGCGGCAGCACCGCGGCGGAGGCGCAGGCGTCCGGCGGACTGCGCGCGTTCGGCCTGGCCGCGGGCGGCCTGACCTGCCAGGGGTGCCGGGCCGCCGGGTCGGCGACGCCGTCGGTGGCGACCCTGGCGCTGATGGACGCGCTGCTGCGCGGTGACTGGGCGGTCGCCGACGGCAGCGAGCGCAGGCACCGGGTAGAGTGCAGCGGCCTGACGGCTGCCTATCTGCAGTGGCACCTGGAGCACTCGATCAGGTCGCTGAAGCACGTGGAGCACGCGTGAGCGAGCCGCGACGGCCGCCCGAGCCGCGACGGCCGGGCGCGCTGCGCCCGCCGATCCGGAGGATGCCCAGCCGATGAACCGCCCGGTCGTCCCGCCCTACCCGCACTCCGGCGGGGCACAGCCGCCAAAGATCCCCGGCGAGCTCGTTCCGCGGCACGTGGCGCTGGTGATGGACGGCAACGGCCGGTGGGCGAAGAAGCGCGGGCTGCCCCGGATCGAGGGCCACAAGGCGGGCGAGTTCGCGCTCTTCGACGTGATCATGGGCGCGATCGAGCTGGGCATCCCGTACCTGTCCGCGTACGCGTTCTCCACCGAGAACTGGCGCCGCTCGCCGGAGGAGGTCCGCTTCCTGATGGGCTTCAACCGCGACGTCATCCGCCGCCGCCGGGACCAGCTGAACTCCATGGGGGTCAGGATCTGCTGGGCGGGCCGGCGGCAGCGGTTGTGGCGCAGCGTGATCTCCGAGCTCGAGGACGCCGAGCGGATGACGGTGGGCAACGACGTCCTGACGCTGCAGTTCTGCGTCAACTACGGCGGCCAGGCGGAGATCGCCGACGCCGCGAAGGCGCTGGCGCTCGACGTCGCGGCCGGGCGGCTCAACCCGCAGAAGGTCAACGAGAAGGTGCTGCGGCGCTACCTGGACGAGCCGGAGATCCCGGACGTGGACCTGTTCGTCCGGTCGTCGGGCGAGCAGCGGTTCTCGAACTTTCTGCTGTGGCAGTCCGCGTACGCCGAGATGGTGTTCCTCGACACGCTGTTCCCCGACTTCGACCGGCGGCACCTGTGGCACGCGTGCGAGATCTTCGCCAGCCGCGACCGCCGGTACGGCGGTGCGGAGCCAAACCCCCTCCCTCCAGCCCCTGCCTGAGGCGGTCTCCGCGGACCTCGGCGTCACGACCCCCGCGAAGACCGCGGCCCGGCCCAGCGCCGCAGTGACTGCCTCGCGCGCGGTGGTCCGCCAGGGGTGGTCCGCCATGGTGGTCCGCCAGGGGTGGTCCGCCATGGTGGTCCGCCAGGGGTGGTCCGCCAGGGGTGGTCCGCCAGCAGCATGGCAGCACCCTGCGAGTGAGCGCTAGGCGCCGGTTGGCTCGCGGCCGCTATTCTCAGCATGGGCCCCGAAGACCGGTAGCACACAGGCCCGAACATCGGTAGCGTAGATAGCCGAACATCGGTAGCGTAGATTACCGAACATCGGTTGTGTTAAGTCGTGTCTCCGGATAGCGCGGGTCTTAGCGGCGGCTCAGTTGGCGAGTACCGGCGGCGCATCGTCGATGACGAACTTGATGAGCTTCTCGGCGGTCTGCCTGCGGTAGCCATCGAGGGGCCGCGGGCAGTCGGGAAAACCGCCACCGCAATGCAGCGAGCCCGGACCGCCTACCGGCTAGACGACGAGGCGCAGCGGATCATCGCCCAGGCCGATCCCGGTCGGCTGACCGACGGTGACCGGCCGATACTCATCGATGAGTGGCAGCGCCTGCCCGAGTCCTTCGACCGGGTCCGACGTGAGGTCGATGCTGGCGCTCCTGCAGGCAGCTTTCTGCTGACCGGGTCCGCGTATCCGAAGGATCCGCCGACGCACTCCGGTGCCGGCCGCATCGTGCGGCTGCGGCTCCGGCCGATGACGCTGGCAGAACGTGAGATCGAAACTCCAACGGTCAGCCTGCGTCGGCTGCTCAACGGTAAGCGTGCAGCGGTGTCGGGCCGCACCCACGTCGCGCTAGCGGAGCTTGTGTCCGGGGACTTTGACGTTTGTCTTGAGTTTTCCGGCCGGGTATCTGGGGATGCGGCGCGGGTGGTGGCTGGTCAGGCGGCTGCGGGGAGTCGGGCCGCGGCGAGGCGACTGGTGACCTCATGGTCGATGACTCGCAGCGCGGCGCGGAGCGGGGGCGGCGCCTGGGGCTGGTCGCCGGCCATCAGCGGGCGCAGGACGCGGTCGTGCACTTTGCTGTAGAAGATCGCGAAGCGCAGGCCGTCGGGGGTCAGGGCGTAGAGGTTGCGGTGGGGGATGCGGGTGATCAGGCAGTTGCGGGACAGGCGGGCCAGGTCGTAGGAGGCCTGGTTCATGGTGTAGGCGGTGCCGAGCAGTCCGGTCATCAAGGCGCGCAGGCTCTTGTTCGTGATGCCGGTGACGGCGGTGAGCGTGTTGGCGAGGGTGCCGGCCAGGGCCATGACTCGAGGGTCGCCGAACCGTAGTCCGGGCGCCCTCCGGCCGTCCTGGGTGAGGGTGGGCTGCGATATCCGCGCAAAGACTGGACTATCGAAGACACAACCCTGGCCGACACGTTCAGTGTCCAGCAGCCGGGCGTTGACCGCACGCGCCCGGGCCTGCAGCTGGGGCAGGTTGTGCAGGCGGCGCTGGCAGCCCAGGTCATCGGGTGAGTTCACCACGGTCTCGACCCGCAGGGCCCGGCCGTCCTTGAGGTACTGCTTCACCCTGGAGTGGCGCCAGAACGCGTTGATGGTGACGCCCTGGCAGCTGCGGTCGATGGCGGTCTTGAACGACCCGGCGGCGGGGTCGGCGGGCTTGCGGCCGCGGGGGTCGCGCTTGAACAAGATCTCGACGTGCTCGGGGCGGCCGAGGTCGAGGTTGTCGGCGACCAGGGCCTCGAAGAAGGCCCGGGCCTGCCGGGGGGCGCCGAACACGATGGTGCGCGAGGTCTCGACCTGGCGCATCGACAGCTCCCACCAGTACCCGGCCGCCTGGTCGGCGTCGGTCAGCGGCAGCGGGATCCGCGACATCCAGCGGTCGAAGAACGCCTGGATGTCGCTGGGCCCGAGCCGGTCGCAGATCGCCTGCAGGCCGGCCGGATCATCGCAGGATGCGAACCCGTTCGACAGCTCGGTGAAGCCGATCCCGGCCCTGGCAGCCTGGCGCTTAGCCCACTCATGGCCGTTAACCCACACTTTCGCCGGGTACGGGAAGTACGCGCATACCTTGATGAAGCCCGGCCCGAAGTCCTCGTCGAAGACGTACACGTAGTAGCAGGTCACCTTCCGCTCGGCCATCGCGAAGGAGAACTGCGGCGGCCTGGCCGGGTCGGTGTCGCGCTTGCGCGCGTCCCACACGTGCTGGAACTCCCCGGCCACCCCGATCGCGGCGACCTGAGACCGGCCCTGCCGTGCCGCGCGCGCTAACAGCGGGCGCATCACTTCGATCTTCCGGTCGCCCTTCCTGAACTTGATCACCGGGATGTGGTTCATCTCGGCGAACCGCGCGACCGCCTGCCGGAACAACGTGCCCATCTGCTGGAACACCGCCGGGGATGCGATCGGGTTGCCCCGGTGACCGTGCAGGAAGGTGAACACCTGGCCGCCGGCCTGAAGAGCCGGCACGTAGCCATTGAGGTAGACCCGGTCCAGGCACTCGATGTCCAGCACCGCGTGACCATCCAGCAGTTCGGGGACCGTAACCGGCCGAGTCGCCATCGCCATCGCCATCGCCTCCGACGCCAGCATCCCCCCCAGGCCGCGCCCGCGCCATGCGCACGTCGCGGCGAAGCCGCGAGCACCCGAGGGCAGGATCGGACCGCCGCCCCGGCCACGCCCGGGCCTCAGCCGCTTCGATCAGCGCGAGCCACCGCCTCGGCGGTCCGAGGCTGGCCTCGTTAGTGTAGTGTCTCGCAAATAGATGGTGATTGTGGTAGGGTGGGCTATGCGTGCTGCTACTGCACCGCTGACGCTGACCGATGCCCAGCGGGGGATCCTGGAGAACCTGGCCAGGTCGCAGGCGGCGCCGCACCGGGAGGTGACCCTGGCCAGGGCGCTGCTGCTGGCCGGGGAGGGCCTGGCGAACACGGTGACAGCGGCGCGGCTGGGGGTGTCGCCGGCCAGCGTGGCGGCGTGGCGGGCGCGGTTCGCCGAGGACGGCCTGGCGAAGCTGGGAGGGGTGCGGCCGGGCCGCGGGCGCAGGCCGTCGATCCCGGCCGAGACGGTGGCCCAGATCGTGGACGCGACGCTGCACGGCAAGCCGCCCGGCGAGACGCACTGGTCCTGCCGGACCATGGCGAAGGCACAGGGCGTGAGCCCGGCCACGGTGCAGCGGATCTGGTCGGCGCGGGGCCTGAAGCCGCACCTGGCCCGGACGTTCAAGCTGAGCAATGACAGGCGGTTCGAGGAGAAGCTCACCGACGTCGCGGGTCTCTACCTCAGCCCGCCGGACCAGGCCGTGGTGCTGTGCATGGACGAGAAGTCGCAGATCCAGGCCCTGGACCGGACCCGGCCGGCCCTGCAGGTGAAGAAGGGCCGGGCCGGCACGATGACCCATGACTACAAGCGCAACGGCACCGCCACGCTGTTCGCCGCCCTCGACGTGCTCACCGGCATCGTGATCGGCCAGTGCTACTGCAGGCTGCTAACGATCAGCTAATTCCCCAGGGGGTCGATCACGCAATTCCGCAGCCTGGTCCCATGTCGATAGTGTGACTGGCGCCCTCCTTCCGTCAACGTTCCGTGCCTGCCGTCTAAGTCGGCTGGCTAGGGAATTGGCTGATCTGATCTGCCCCGGACTTTCCGGACAGCGTATTTGTGGCTAATTCACGCTGTGAGCTGTTGTTCCAGATAATCGTCACGGACCTGTTTCGGGATCCGGTACTCGAGTCCGGAGTGCCGACG
>JBOHCP010000298.1:0-6590 GCA_050698875.1 Streptosporangiaceae bacterium
CGCCGGGACCGCCGGGCCTGCTTCGCCCGCCCCGCCCGCGGGCAGTGCCTCAGCCGCGGGCAGTGCCTCAGCCGCGGGCAGTGCCTCAGCCGCGGGCAGTGCCTCAGCCGCGGGCAGTGCCTCAGCTGACAGCGGTGCCTGGCCGGCGGGCGCCGGCCAGGCCGCGACTGCCGGACCCACTGCGGACCAGCGGGATGCCGCGCCCGGAGGATAGGGAGATGCCGGGTCTGAAGGACAGGCTCATCGACGTCGGCTACGGGGCGGGCTGGCGGCTGGTGTGCCGGCTGCCGGAGCGGTGGATGGAGCGGGCCTTCCGCTTCGCCGCCGACATCGCCTGGCGCCGTGAGGGCCCCCGCGTGCAGGTGCTTGAGGCCAACCTGGTGCGGGTGCTCGGCGCCGACGTCGAGGGCGTCACGCTGCGCGCGGCCTCGCGCGAGGTCATGCGCCGCTACGCCCGGTACTGGCTGGAGATCTTCCGGCTGCCGGTCATGCCCATGGACCGGCTGGTCAACGGCCTGCTCGATCCCGCCGACGAGATCAAGATGATCTTCGACATCCTGGCGACCGGACGCGGCGTGGTCGTCGCCCTGCCGCACATGGGCAACTGGGATCAGGCCGGAGCATGGTTCGTCGCGCGGGGGGCAGGGTCGTTCACGACCGTCATGGAGCGGCTGAAGCCAGAAACCGTCTACGAGCGGTTCGTTGCGTTCCGTGAGGGCTTGGGCATGGAAGTGCTACCTGCCAGCGGCGGCACCCGGCCGTTCGGGATACTGGCACAGCGACTGCGGGCGGGAAAGTGCGTAGCGCTGCCCTGCGACCGCGATGTCACGGGCAGTGGTATAGAGGTGGAGTTCTTTGGCGAGAGGGCCACGATGATGGCCGGGCCTGCCGCGCTTGCGGTGCAGACCGGCGCAGCCCTCGTGCCCGTGGTCCTGTGGTTCGCCGACGACGGCCGGTGCGGGTTGAAGGTCGGCGCCGAGATCGAGCAGCCTGCCGCGGGCACGAGGCCGCAGAAGGTCGCCGCGATGATGCAGGACCTGGCTGGATTCTTCGAGCAGGGGATCAGGGAGCACCCGTACGACTGGCTCATGCTGCAGAAGGTGTTCGTGGCCGACCTGGACGCGCAGCGGCAGGCAGCGGCACGGGAGCGCGCCGCAGCGAACGGCCAGCTGGGCGGCAACGGCCTGGCTGACACCGGGGACGATGTGAGGACTCCATGAGGGTCGGCATCGTGTGTCCCTACGCCTGGGAGGTGCCAGGCGGCGTCCGGGAGCATGTCAGCGGCCTGGCCGAGGCGCTGATGGACCTTGGCCACGATGTCTCGGTGATCGCGCCTGCGGAGGACGACACCGTCCTGCCGCCGTACGTTGTGGCGGCCGGCCGGGCGGTGCCGGTGCCCTACAACGGCTCGGTCGCCAGGCTGTCGTTCGGCTTCCTGTCCGCGGGCCGCGTCCGCCGCTGGCTCAAGGACGGCAACTTCGACGTGCTGCACGTGCACGAGCCCGCCGCGCCGAGCCTGTCGCTCCTCGCGTGCTGGGTGGCAGACGGCCCGATCGTCGCCACCATGCACGCGGCCCTGCCCCGGTCGCGCGCGCTGCATGCCGCCGGGCCGATCCTCGCCTCCGCGCTGGAGAAGATCAGCGGCCGGATCGCGGTCGCCGAGGCGGCCAGGAACACGCTCGTGGAGCACATGGGCGGCGACGCCGTGCTCATCCCGAACGGCGTCAATGTGCGCCGGTACGAGAAGACCGAGCCGCTGCCCGGCTTCCCCGGCTCCGGCGGCACGCTCGGCTTCCTCGGCCGGATGGACGAGCCGCGCAAGGGCCTGGACATCCTGCTGGCAGGGTTCGCACTGCTGGCGGCGGAGCGCCCGGCGTTGCGGCTGCTCATCGCCGGCCGCGGTGATCCCGACGATGTGCTGTCCCAGGTACCCGCGGCCTGCCGGGATCGGGTGTTGCTCCTCGGGGAGGTGAGCGACGACGACAGGGTGCGGATGCTGCACTCGGTCGACGTCTTCTGCGCGCCCAACACCGGCGGCGAGAGCTTCGGCTACGTGCTGGTCGAGGCGATGGCCTCCGGCGCGCCGATCGTCGCCAGCGATATCGACGCGTTCCGCCAGGTGCTCCGCGACGGCAAGGCCGGCGAGCTGTTTGAGGTCGGCAGCCCGGCCGGGCTCGCCGCCGCGGCTGGCCGGCTCCTGGACGATCCGGCCCAGCGGGCGACGCTCGCGGCGGCGGCCTCGGCCGCCGTCAGGGAGCTGGACTGGTCGGTGATCGCGCGCGACGTGGTCCGGGTGTATGAGGCCGTCGCCCCGACGGCCGGGCGGGTGGCCGTCGCGCTATGACCGCGGTGATCGTCCTCGTCATCGTCGGCCTGCTGGCGATGCTGGGGGTTTATATCTCCTGGCGGGCGGGCCGGCTGGACCGGCTGCACGCCAGGGTCGAGGCGGCCAGGTTCGCGCTGGACGCGGCGCTGGTCCGGCGCAGTTCCATCGCGCTCGAGCTCGCCTCGTCCGGTCTGCTCGACCCGGCCACCAGCGTGCTGCTCGCCGGCGCCGCCCACGATGCCCGATCCGCGCAGGACGGCCGGGAGATGCCGGAGAGCGATCTGACCAGGGCCCTGCGTGCGGTCTTCAGCCAGCCTGACTTCCGCGCGCTGCTGGCGGGCCGGGAAGGCGCCGAGGAGCTGCTCGCCGAGCTGGAGAGCGCGTCCCATCAGGTGTTCCTGGCCCGCAAGTTCTACAACGACGCGGTGGCCGCCACGGTGATAGCCAGGCAGCGGTGGCTGGCGGTCCTGCTGCGGCTCGCCGGGAGCGCGCGCAAGCCCGAGTTCTTCGAGATCGACGACTCGCTGGTGCCGACCGGCGATCCCGGCGGCCCGACCGCCGACATCCCGCACCTCACCAGCTGACCGCGCACGGCAGGCGGAACGGTGCGGCTGCGGACCCGTGCGGCGTGGTCCGCTACTGGGCAGCGCGTACTGGCCGCTCAGGCCGTCAACTGCTACCATAATTCGTGGGCGATAACGATAGCGCTTCTGCGCGGTCTGGGGAAGCGCTACGTCTAGGCGCGCGCTCGACGGGGCCGCTGCTTGCGGCGGACCGAGTCGCGCCGGTGCTGGCCGTGGCCGCCTACGATGAAATCACTGTCACCCGAAGCAAGTGAGGTTTGTCGTGTCCGTCCAGAATGTATCCAGTGGTTCCGAGTACCAGGACAGTGCCGAGGCGGCGGCAGTGAAGGGCACCAGCCGGGTCAAGCGCGGCATGGCTGACATGCTCAAGGGCGGCGTGATCATGGACGTCGTCACGCCCGAGCAGGCCAAGATCGCCGAGGACGCCGGCGCGGTCGCGGTGATGGCGCTGGAGCGGGTTCCCGCTGACATCCGCGCTCAGGGCGGCGTCGCCAGGATGAGCGACCCGGACATGATCGACTCGATCATCGCCGCGGTGTCCATCCCGGTGATGGCCAAGTGCCGGATCGGCCACTTCGCCGAGGCGCAGGTGCTGCAGGCCATCGGCGTCGACTACATCGACGAGTCGGAGGTGCTGACGCCCGCCGACGAGGCGCATCACGTGGACAAGTGGGCCTTCACCGTGCCATTCGTGTGCGGCGCCACCAACCTCGGCGAGGCGCTGCGCCGGCTCACCGAGGGCGCCGCGATGATCAGGTCCAAGGGCGAGGCTGGCACCGGCAACGTGGTCGAGGCGACGCGGCACATGCGGTCGATCCGGACCGAGATCGGCCGGCTGTCGACGCTGTCCGGGGGCGAGCTGTATACCGCCGCCAAGGACCTGCAGGCGCCCTATGAGCTGGTAGCCGATGTCGCGGCGGCCGGCAAGCTGCCGGTCGTGCTCTTCACCGCCGGTGGCATTGCCACTCCGGCGGACGCGGCGATGATGATGCAACTGGGTGCCGAGGGCGTGTTCGTGGGCTCGGGCATCTTCAAGTCGGGTGACCCGGCGGCCAGGGCGGCGGCGATCGTCAAGGCCACCACGTTCCACGACGACCCGGACGTGATCGCGAAGGTCTCCCGCGGCCTCGGCGAGCCGATGGTCGGGATCAACCTGGACACGCTGGCGCCGGAGCAGCGCTACGCGGGCCGCGGCTGGTGATGGCCGCGGGCACGCACGCGCAGCCGGCCAGGCCGGCGGTGGGCGTGCTGGCGCTGCAGGGGGACGTTGTCGAGCATCTGCGGGCGCTTCGCGAGTCGGGTGCGGAGCCCGAAGCCGTGCGCCGGCCAGCCGAGCTCGACCGCGTCGACGGCCTGATCATCCCGGGTGGCGAGTCGACGACGATCTGGAAGCTCATCGACGTCTTCGGCCTGGCCGAGCAGCTGCGCAAGCGCATCACAGGCGGCATGCCGGTGTTCGGCTCGTGCGCTGGCCTGATCATGCTCGCCGACCGGCTGCCTGACCCCGCGTCCGGTCAGCAGACCCTGGGCGGCATCGACATGACCGTCAGGCGTAACGCGTTCGGGCGCCAGGTGGACTCCTTCGAGCGCGACCTGGAGGTGGCCGGCCTGGACGGGCGGCCGTACCGGGCGATATTTATCCGCGCCCCGTGGGTCGAGGAAGTCGGCCCGGTTGTCGAGGTGCTCGCGACCGACCCCGGCACGAGTAGGATCGTCGCCGTTCGCCAGGGCCGGGCGCTGGCCACGTCGTTTCATCCCGAGCTCACCCCGGACCGGCGCATCCACCAGCTGTTCGTAGACATGGTGAGGGACCAGTGAGCGGCCACTCCAAGTGGGCAACCACCAAGCACAAGAAGGCAGTGGTCGACGCGCGGCGCGGCAAGCTGTTCGCCAAGCTGATCAAGAACGTCGAGGTGGCAGCCCGCAGCGGGGGACCGGACCCGGCCGGCAACCCGACCCTGTACGACGCGGTCCAGAAGGCCAAGAAGAGCTCGGTCCCGAACGAGAACATCGACCGGGCGATCCGCCGCGGCGGCGGGCTCGAGGCCGGTGGCGCGGCCTATGAGTCCATCACCTACGAGGGTTACGCGCCCGGCGGGGTTGCCGTCCTGGTAGAGGCGCTGACCGACAACCGGAACCGGGCGATGTCCGACATCCGGGTCGCGTTCACCCGGAACGGCGGCTCCATGGCCAACCCCGGATCGGTGGCGTACCTGTTCAGCCGCCGGGGCGTGGTCATCGTGCCCAAGTCAGGCGGCGTCACCGAGGATGACGTGCTCGCCGCGGTGCTGGAGTCCGGCGCGGAGGAGGTCAACGACCTGGGCGAGTCGCTCGAGGTGATCAGCGAGCCCGGCGACCTGGTCGCGGTGCGCACGGCACTGCAGGACGCCGGGCTGGACTATGAGTCGGCGGAGCGTCCGTTCCTGCCCTCGGTCGAGATCGACCTGAACGAGGACAACGCCAGGAGGGTGTTCCGGCTCATCGAGGCCCTCGAGGACTCCGACGACGTCCAGGACGTCTACGCCAACTACAGCGTGCCCGACGAGATCTTGGACAAGCTCGGGTGATCCCCTGAGCGGCATCCAGCTCCGCCCGCTGCACCCAGGCGACGACATCGAGGCCGAACTGGACCTGCGGCGACGCGCGTTCGGGCCGGTCAGTGACGCGGGCCGGGCGGCGTGGGGCAACAGCGTCCTGGCCAGCATCGAGGCCGGCACAACACTCGGCGCCTTCGACGGCGGCCGGCTCGTCGGCAGCGCGCGCTATCACGTCATGCGGCAGTGGTGGCACGGGCGGTCGATGCCGATGGCAGGCGTGGCCGGGGTCAAGGTCGCGCCGGAACAGCGCGGCCGCGGCGTCGGCACCGCGATGATGGCCAGGCTGCTGACCGACATCGCCGACCGCGGCTACCCGCTATCGGCGCTGTATCCGGCCACGGCGCCGCTCTACCGCGGCTTCGGCTGGGAGATCGCAGGCGGCAGGTACGAGACCGTCGTGCCGCCCAGGTCGCTGGCGGCGCTGATCGAGCCCGACACGGCCGCGACGACGGCCGTGCCCGGCGGCGCGGCCGGGCTGCGCCGTGCCAGCCGGGATGACGGTCCGGCCATCGTGGCCGTCAAGGGTCTCGTGCACGCCGCGCTCCGGCACTGCGGGCCGAATACCCGCGACCCGCGGGAGATTCGTGACTGGCTCGACGACCACGATCACTTCGGCTACCTCGCCGACGACGGATTCCTGAGCTACCGGTGGGCGCGGGGCACCGACGAGCTCGCCGTCGAGGAGCTCATCGCGGCGTCCGCGGCCACCGCGCGCGCGTTCTGGCAGATCCTGGCCTCGCACGCCACCATGGCTGACCGGGTGCGGGCCTGCCTGGCGCCCGATGACGCCGTGCGGTGGCTGACCAGGGAGCCCGACGCGCAGGCTCGCCGGGCCACCGCGTGGATGCTGCGGATCGTGGACGCCCAGGCGGCGATCGAGAGCCGGGGATTCCCGGCCGGCGTGACGCTGTCGGTCCTCGTCGAGATCGCCGACCCGGTGCGGCCGGCCAACTCCGGCAGCTGGCGGCTCCACGTGGCCGGCGGCAGGGGAAGCCTGCAGCGCGCCGACGCCGAGCCTGGCGCCCGGCCGGCCGCAGCCCCCGTCCGGCTGGGCGCGCGCGGCGTCGCCGCGCTGTTCGGCGG
>JBOHCP010000299.1:0-6589 GCA_050698875.1 Streptosporangiaceae bacterium
AACCGTCGCTCCACGTTGTAGGCGGTCTGCCCGTGCCGCCAGAGCACGAGGGTCACGATGTCGCCGTCCCCGTCGCCGTGCCATCTGCTGGGCGCGACGGCCGACCCCGCCTGGGACAACCTAGCCCCGATCCGCCGGGCGGGCCCCGTTCCGGCCGACCGCGCCAACTGGCTCTGGCACGGGGATCAGCGGGCAGTCCTTCCACAGCCGCTCGAGCGAGTAATACACCCGCTCCTCGGCGTGCTGGACGTGCACCACAATGTCGATGTAGTCGAGCAGGACCCAGCGGGCCTCGCGCTCTCCCTCGCGCCGGGCGGGCCGGGCGCCAACCCGCCGGAGCTTTTCCTCTATCTCGTCGACGATCGACCGCACCTGCCGGTCGTTGGCGGCCGAGCACAGCAGGAATGCGTCGGTGATAACGAGCTGCTCACTCACGTCGTAAGCGATGATGTCGGAGGCGAGCTTGTCAGCCGCAGCCGCGGCCGCGATCTCAACGAGCTCGACGGCCCTCTCGGTGGCAGTCAAGTGCTGGCAGTCCTCCCGTCGGCCGGTCTCTCCGGCCAGCTAGCACAAGCGTAACCGGAGTCACCGACAGCGCGAGCGACCTCGGCAGAGTGTTTTGCGGTCTTTAAGCCTATTTAATACGGGGAACGCCGGAGCCTCGCCGCTGCCCGTCTGTCGGTCCGCGGTCGGTCAGGTCGCCTCGCCCCGCCGTCCCGCCAGCCAGCACGACGCCGTCCACGAGGCCACCGCCAGCGCGAAAGCTGCCAGCACCGGAAGGCCAGTCGGCCAGGCCGCTGCCTGCACCGTGGCGCCGTTGCCACGCAGAGCCGCGCTCGCCGGGGAGACGCTGGACACCAGGGCCACCACGACGGCCGCGAGCGTGCCGAGCAGGGCCGCCGCCGCGTGCCTGATCAGCGGCGGGTTGAACAGGGTCCCAACGGCGGAGCCGACCAGCACGCAGACCAGTGCCTTGCCGAGCCCCTCGAAGAACGGCATCAGCAGCGCGGTGTGGTGACCGTTCGTGGCCAGCTCGTAGCACGCGCCGGCCAGCCCGAGCACCACGCCGCCGGCGAAGGCGACCAGCAGCGTCGCCAGCTGTGCCCTCGCTGGGCCGCGGGCAACGGCGACGCAGGCCCTGGCGGCGGCGGGCTCAGCAGTCAGCATGGACCTGGTCAGCAAGGCGATAACCGGCACGAGAATCGTCGCGCTCCAGTCCAGCGCGCACGCCAGCGCGTTCCCCTCGATTCTGGCGAGCTCAACGGCCGATCTCGCAGCCGGGCTCGAGTCTGTGCCGCCAACCGCAATCAGCAGCACGTAGACGATCAGCGGGAAGATCCACCGATGCGACCGGAACAGGTTCGCCTCCTGGTACCTGAGCAGGGCAATCATTGCCAGGCGCCCGGTCGCTCGACCGGCCGCACACCGGCGACATGGACGCCGTCGAAGCCGAGCAGCCGCCGCAGGATCGGGTCAGATCGCGCCTCGGCCACGGTCAGCCTGACCAGCTCATGCCGCCGCGCCGACCCATCGTCAGAACCCGGATCTGGCCAGAGCGCCAGCACGCCGTCCAGCAACCCGAGCTGCCGGAGCGAGCCTGCCTCGAGGCCGGCGAGTTCGATGACCACCGCCGGCTCTGCACCCGGCCAGCCCCCCTGGCCAGCCGCTTCGGCGCGCGCCGCCGTCTCTGCGGCTCCCGGCACCCAGGTACCCGCGCTTCCGAGGGCGACCTGCACCGTGCCGCCGGCCAGTCGCCAGCGCTCGTCGACTCGGCCCGCCAGCCGCGCCGCGTCGTGATCGACGAACACCACTGTTGCGCCGTCGGACAGCCGCTCCCCCACGGCGGCGTCGAGCGTCCCGCGGGCGGCCTGGTCGAGGCCCGTCCACGCCTCGTCCAAAACCAGCAAGCGCGGCCGCGCCAGCAGCGCCTGGGCGATCGCAACCTTCTGGCACATGCCCTTCGACAGGCTGCGCAGGGGCGCGCCAGCGTACTCGGTGGCGCCCAGCCGCTCCAGCCACTCGGCCACCGCCCCCGGCAGCCCAGGCCCGGACAGACCGTGGATGCGGCCCAGGTGCTGCAGATACTCACGGGCGGAGAACGCCAGCGCGGCCGGGAACCGCTCCGGCACGTACCCCCGAGTGCGGCCGCCCCGTCACCCGGCCAGCCGACGGCACCAGCGCGCCCGCCATGATCCGTAGCAGCGTGGACTTACCGCTGCCGTTTGGCCCTTCGAGCCTGATGAGCCGCCCGACGGCAACTTGCTGGCTGACGTTGCGAACGACCCACGGCTGGCGAAGACCGTACCGCTTGCCCACGGCATCGAGTCGCATCGCCGACCCCCTTCGGGACGGTTCGGGCTGCTGCTAGCCGGAGGGCGACCCCAGCACTCCGCACAGCTGCTAGCCGGGGGCGACCCACGCAAACCCCCCGAAGCTGAGCCTAGTCGCGGTACAGGCCCCGTTTCGAGATGTACTGGACGATGCCGTCGGGGACGAGGTACCAGATTGGCTGACCGGCCCGCATCCGCTCCCGGCACTCGGTGGACGAGATCGCCAGCGCCGGGATCTCGATGAGACTGATGCGCTCCGACGGCAGGCTCGCGATCGACAGCCGATGGCCCGGCCGGGTGCACCCGACGAACTGCGCCAGGCTGAACAGCTCGCCGGTGTCCCGCCAGGAGATCATCTTGGCCAGCGCGTCGGCGCCGGTGATGAAGAAGAACTCGACGTCCGGCCCGCGCTGAGCGCGCAAGTCGCGGAGCGTGTCGATGGTGTAGGTCTCTCCCGGCCGGTCGATATCCACGCGGCTGACCGAGAACCGGGGGTTCGACGCCGTGGCGATGACGGTCATGAGGTAGCGGTCCTCGGCAGGCGAGACCTTTCTGCCGTTCTTCTGCCAGGGCTGCCCGGTCGGGACGAAGATCACCTCGTCCAGATTGAAGAAGTGGCCGACCTCGCTGGCCGCGACCAGGTGCCCGTGGTGGATCGGATCGAACGTGCCGCCCATCACGCCGATTCGCTTGCCCTCGCCCAGCGTGCCCGGCTGGTCAGCACCGGCGTCATCCATGCCAGTGAGCGTAAACGCTGTCCCGTCAGACCGAATACGTGATCCCCGTTAGCTGCTCTGACTCGACCCACAGCCGCCGCTGCGCCTGCCGGCTCTGGGAGCGGGTACTGGACGTCACCACGACCGGGTAGCCGGTCAGCTGCAGGAACCCGGCTGGGCCGTAGTAGGTGCCGGCGACGGCGGCCGGGTCGGTGGCGGCCCGCAGGGTCGGCAGCGCCCCCATCGCGGCGTCCTGCACGAGCCAGGAGTTGACAGCGTGGAACCGCGCGCTCATCGCAGCGTTGGAGAGCCCCGACATGTGCCTGGTCAGATCTGTCCGGGCGGTGCCGGGATGAGCGGCCAGCGCGATTGTCGGCGCCTTGGCAGCGGCCAGCCTGCGCTGCAGCTCATAGGTGAACATCAGGTTTGCCAGCTTGGACTGCGCGTACGCCAGCATGCGCTGGTAGTGCCTGGCGGAGTTCAGGTCGGCGAAGTTCACCCGGCCAGCGCGGTGCCCGTTGCTGCTCACCGTCACAACCCGAGATCCCGGTGCCGCCAGCAGTTGCCGCAGGAGCAGCCCGGTCAGCGCGAAGTGCCCGAGGTGGTTGGTGCCGAACTGCAGCTCGTAGCCGTCCCGGGTGAGGCCATATGGCGGGAACATGAGGCCGGCGTTGTTGATGAGCAGGTCAAGTGCCGCAAATCGCCCGGCCAGGTCAGCGGCCCCCGTGCGGACCGACTCCAGCGACGCCAGGTCGAGCTCGGCCGTCTGCACCGAGGCGTCCGGCTGGCCGGCCTGAAGCTCGGCGGCGGCGCGGGCCAGCTTCGCCGGGTCGCGCCCGGCCAGCACGACGGTTGCGCCGTTCGCGGCCAGCACCCTGGCCGTCTCCCGTCCTAGCCCGCCGCTCCCGCCGGTGATCACCGCCACCCGGCCGTGCTGGTCAGGCACGTCACTCGCGGTCCAGTGGCCGCCGCTAGCCTGCTTCATTGGCCCTGCCTCCCTTCGCAACCCGGCTGCCCGGCACATCGACGGCTGCCTCCTCGCACCCGCTCGCTGCCCAGCACCGCGAGCTTCATGCTCGGAGCGCATCCAGACAGCGTCCGCCTTGTCGCGCGAGGCCGGTCGTGACGGACACCACGACGGGTAGCTCTATCAGACTGCACCAGTGTGCCTGAGTGAGCGGAGGGACCGGCAGTGCAGTACTCGCCCAGCTACGTCGCGCCAGCGCAGGCGCAGGTGCGGACGCCATTCGGGACCGTCATGTGGCTCGTCGCGCTGAGCGCGGGCTGCTTCGCGCTGGGCTGCTACGCGGGCCGTGACCTGTCCGGGGCTGGTCAATCGCCTGGTTCATCGTCGGCTTCGGCTGTCTGATCGGACTGAACGTCGTGACTAGCTGCTGGCGCCGACGCGACACGCCCCGCAGGCGCCTACGATGACAGCTATGACCACTCTGCCGGACCGCTCCCGGATCCGCCTGCCGGGCATCAGCTCACGTGCTTACGAGCACCCCGCCGACCGGTCAGCGCTCGTCGCTCTGCGCAAGCTGACCGGCTTCGACATGATCCTGAAGAACCTCGCGGGCCTGTTCAACGACCGGTCCCTGCGGCTGATGTTTCTCGCCAGCTCGGTTCGCGCGTCACAGGAGCAGTTCCCTGACCTGTACCACGCGATGAGGGACAGCTGCTACATCCTCGACATGCCGCACGTGCCCGAGCTGTACATCAGCCAGGCGCCGATGGCGCAGGCCATGGCGCTCGGCTCCGACAAGCCGTTCCTCGTGCTGACCAGCGGCATCGTGGAGCTGCACGACCCGGAGGAGATCCGGTTCGTGATCGGGCACGAACTCGGCCACGTGCTGTCCGGGCACACCGTGTACAACACGATGCTTTACTACCTCGTCAACCTCGCGAACCGGCTCGCGCTCGTGCCGTTCGCCTGGATCGGGCTGAAGGCCGTGATCTGGGGCCTCGAGGAGTGGCACCGCAAGGCCGAGCTGTCCTGTGACCGCGCCGGGCTGCTCGCGACGCAGGACGTCGACGCGGCCCGCCGGGCGCTCATGAAGCTGGCCGGGGGTCGCCGCCTGGCCGAGCTCAGCAGCGACGAGTTTCACCAGCAGGCGCGCGAGTACGACGCGGTGCCTGATGTGCGGGAGAGCCTGCTCAAGCTGCTGCAGCTGCAGGGCACCACGCACCCGTTCGCGGTTGTCCGGTTCGCCGAGCTGGACCGGTGGGCTCAGGATGGCGAGTACAGCGACATCCTTGCCGGGCGCTATCCGCGTCGCGAGGAAGACGCCGACACGAGTGTCGGCGACGAGTTCCGGGCGGCCGCCAAGTCGTATCAGGACTCGTGGAACCGCAGCGCTGACCCGCTGATCGGCGCCGTGCGCGGTGTCGCCTCCGGCGCGGTCGACGCCGGAACCCGGCTGTTCAACCGGTTCGGCGGGGGCGGCAGCCGGGACGACGACAACGAGGACTGACCGTCGCCTGGCACCGGCGGTCATCGCCGGAATGTCAGCACGCGGTAGCCGAGGTCAAGCTCGTCCAGGGCGAGCAGGTGCCGAAGCGACTGACCCAGCCGCCGCCCGCCAGGTCGATGCGGAGCGCGCGCTGGCCGGCCGCCCGCTCGGCGGCCGGGATCAGCGCAAGCGCGGACATCGGCCGCCAGACCTCCGGATCCAGGTAGGCCTCCGGTCGGCGCCAGTAGGCCGCGTTGAACCCGTCGGTGCAGTCCGCCGGGATCGGCACCGGCGTGACGTCGAGCGGCCCGCCGGGCAGGTCGGCGAGCTGGCCGAGCGGCGTCTCGCGGCTGGCCTCCAGCGCGGCGGTAGCCGGGAAGTAGTGGTGCAGCCACCAGAACGGGACCGCCCGCGGGTCTCTGGTGAAGAGCACGACCCGGCCGCGCGCGACCCGGCGCAGCTCTGCCAGTCCCGCCGCCAGGTCCCGCCAGTGGTGCACGGTCAGCACACCGAGCGCAGCGTCGAACGCGTCATCGGCGAAAGGCAGTGCCTCGGCCGGCGCGCGAACCGCGGGAGCAGCGCCAGCCGAGGCGCTCGGACAGCATCACCGCTGACGGCTCGACCGCCACGACGCGCCGGTCCCTTGGCTCGTACCACCCCGCTCCGGCCCCGACCTTCACGACGGGCGACGCGTCCGCCAGCGCTGCCCGGCTCGCCGCTGCGATGCGCGGATCTTCCCGTCGCCCGGGGCGGTAATCAGCGCCGATCTGGTCATACACGGGCATCTGCCGCATAGCCATAGGGCGGCGCTAACCGACCGCGCCCTGGACGCAGCCATGGATGGCCGTTAGGTGCACCTAGAGCAGCACCAAACCGGCATCCATGCGGCAGCGTGGCAGCCTCAGCCGACGCCGGCCGGGCTGGGGGCCGGAGCGAGCCGACTTAGCACGGCGGGCAGCTCGCCGGCGTGCACGACGCCCACCTGCTGCGTCGCCCTCGTGAGCGCGACGTACAGGTCGCTCAGCCCGCGCGGCGACGCGGCGAGCAGCCGTGCGGGCTCGGCGATCAGTACGCAGTCGAACTCCAGTCC
>JBOHCP010000300.1:0-6571 GCA_050698875.1 Streptosporangiaceae bacterium
ACACCGACCCTGAGTACCAGTTCTACCTGGCCGATATCGCGCCGCGTCTGCTGCTGATTCCGGCAAGCGGCGCCACAGCGGCGAGCGCCGCCGCGGCTGCCACCGGAACCACGCTGGCGGGCGTGCAGAGCAACGCCGGCGGACCGCCCGATCTGGCAGGCCCCGCCGCGGCGGTAACGCGGCAGCCTCCGGCCGATCAAGGCGGGCCTGACGACGTCGCCCTCGTGCTGCACACCAGCGGCACCACCAGCAGGCCGAAGCAGGTGCCGCTGCGGCAGCGCAACCTGATGGCGTCGGCCCGCACGATCGGCGCGCACTACCGGCTCGGTCCTGCCGACGTCTCGTTCTGCGTGATGCCGCTGTTCCACATCCACGGGCTGGTCGCGTCGACGTTCGCGGCGCTGGCCGCGGGCGGCGCGGTGATCACGCCGCGCCGCCTCACCCCGCACCGGTTCTGGCCGCAGGCCCGCGAGCACGGCGCGACCTGGCTGTCTGCGGGGCCGACGCTGCACCAGATGATCCTCGACCGCGCCGACGACGCCGGCCCGCTCGGGGCGCTGCGGTTCGTCCGGTCGTGCAGTTCGGCGCTGTCGCCCGCGCTGCTCGAGCGAGCCGAGCGCGAGTACGGGGCGCCGATGCTGGAGGCCTACGGGATGACCGAGGCGAGCCACCAGATGTCATCGAACCCGCTGCCGCCGCAAGCCAGGCTGCCCGGCTCGGTGGGGGTGCCGACCGGCACGCAGATGCGCGTCGTCAGCACGGCCGGCGTCATCCTGCCGGACGGTACGGCTGGTGAGGTGGTGATCCGCGGTCCTGGCGTGATGGCGGGCTACGTGGCCAACCCGGCCGCGACGGCGGAGGCGTTCTTCGGCGACTGGTTCCGGACCGGCGACCGCGGCGTGTTCCGGGACGGCTACCTGTTCCTGGAGGGCAGGCTCAAGGAGATGATCATCCGCGGCGGGGAGAACATCGCGCCCGCGGAGATCGAGCAGGTCCTGCTGTCGCACCCCGCGGTCCGCGACGCGGTCTGCTTCGGGGTGCCTGACGAGAAGTACGGCGAGCTCGTCGGCGCCGCCGTCACGCTCGGCGGCGAGGCCGAAACGGCCGACCTGATCGCGCACTGCCGGGAGCAGCTCGCCCCGTTCAAGGTGCCGGCCAGGATCGACGTGCTCACCGAGATCCCCCGCACCGCGACCGGCAAGATCCAGCGACGCCGGGTCGCCGAGGTAGTGCTGCAGCAGCGGGCGGCGCCGTGAGGTTCGCGGTACTCGGCGCCGGTGCCGTCGGCGCGTACGTCGGCGCGGCGCTCGCCCGCGGCGGCGCCGACGTCACGCTGATTGCCAGGGGAGCGCACCTGCAGGCCATGGCGGCGAACGGCGTCCGGGTGCAGTCGCCGCGCGGTGACTTCACTGCCCGGCCGCACGCGACCGACGACATCGCGGCGATCCACGACGCGGACGTCGTGTTCGTCGCGCTCAAGGCATACAGCCTGCCGGAGATCGCACCGCGGCTGGGCAGCGTGCTCGCGCCTGACGCCGCGGTCCTCTGGGCGCAGAACGGCATCCCGTGGTGGTACTTCCAGTCAGCGCCAGGACCGGGCGGGCTGACCGGGCTACAGAGCGTCGACCCAGGCGGCGTGATCGCGCGCTCGGTCGGGCCCCGGCACAACGTCGGCTGTGTCGTCTACAGCGCGACCGAGATCGTCGAGCCTGGTGTCATCCGGCACCTCGAGGGCACCCGGTTCACCATCGGCGAGCCGGACGGATCGGACTCGAAGCGGTGCAAGCAGATCTCGGCCGCCTTCGCGGCCGGCGGCCTGCGCGCGCCCGTCGAGACCCGGCTGCGGGACCAGATCTGGCTCAAGCTCATCGGCAACGTGGCGTTCAACCCCATCACCGCGCTGACCGGGGCCACGCTGGGCGAGCTGGGCTCGGTGCCGGAGATGCCGGAACTGCTGCGCGCCATCTTCGCCGAGTGCGCCGCGGTGGCGGGCCGCCTCGGAGTCACGTTCCCGGTGTCGCTTGACCGGCGGATCGAGGCCGGGCTCGCGGTCGGCGACCACAAGACCTCGATGCTGCAGGACCTGGAGGCGGGCAAGCGGCTAGAATTCGAGTGCATGACGGGCGCGATGGTGGAGCTCGCCGAGCACCTGAATGAGCCCGTTCCCGCCATCCGGACGGTGCACGCATGCGTCGCCCTGCTCGACCACCTGCGCCGGCGCGGACTCTGCCTAGCCGGCGGAAGACCCTCGTGAGCGCGGCCGGAGGGCGGCCCGCGACCTGGCTGTTCGGCCGCTGGGGTAGCATGACAGCCATGTCACGGTGGTATTGGCGCTTTACGCTGGCTCTGAGTGGGGCTGGCGGGCAGTCCGCGAGCTGATCCACCACTCAGAGCCAGGAGGACAGAGACCGTGGTCTCTGTCCTTTCGCGTGTAATGGGACCTGGCTCCCTTGTGCGGGTGTCGGGGTGCCGGGAAGGAACGCACGATGCCACACACCAGCGATACGCGCGTCCAGGCTTACGATCCGTTGCTCGCGCCCGCGGCCCTGCTGGACGAGCTGCCGCTGGACGACGGCCTGGCCAAGGCCGTCGAGCAGGCTCGGGTCGACATCTGCTCGGTGCTTGACCGGGCGGACGACCGGCTGCTGGTAGTCGTCGGCCCGTGCTCGGTCCATGACCCGCAGGCTGCGCTGCACTATGGCGGCCGCCTTCGCGAGGTCGCCAGCTCGCTGGCCAGGGACCTGCTGGTCGTCATGCGGGTGTACTTCGAGAAACCCCGCACGGTGACCGGCTGGAAGGGCCTCATCAACGACCCGGGCCTCGACGGCACGCATGACGTGCATCGCGGGCTGCGGACGGCCAGGCGGCTGCTGCTTGACACCCTCGACCTCGGCCTGCCGGTTGGCTGTGAGTGGCTCGACCCCGTTACTCCTCAGTACATTGCGGACGCGGTCGCGTGGGGCGCGATCGGGGCGCGCACGACGGAAAGCCAGGTGCATCGTCAGCTCGCCTCGGGCCTGTCCATGCCGGTCGGCTTCAAGAACGGCACCGACGGGGACGTGCAGGTGGCGATCGACGCCTGCCGCGCGGCCGCGACCAGGCACCGGTTTTTCGGGGTCACGCCGTTCGGTGCCGCAGCCGTGGTCACCACCGCTGGCAACCCCGACTGCCACGTCGTGCTGCGGGGCGGCAGATCCGGGCCGAACTACGAGGCGTCCGACGTGACTGCGGCGCTCGCGGCGCTCACCGAGTCCGGGCTGCCCGCGCGGCTGATGGTCGACGCCAGCCACGGCAACAGCGGCAAAGACCACCGCAGGCAGCCGGTCGTCGCGCACGCACTGGCCGACCAGGTGGCGGCGGGGGAGCAGGGCATCGTCGGGGTGATGCTGGAGAGCTTCCTGCAGGCCGGCCGGCAGGAGCTGCGCGACCCGGCGTCGCTGGTGTTCGGCCAGAGCATCACCGACGCCTGCATGGACATCGACATGACGGCCGGTGTGCTCGACACCCTGGCCGCTGCCGTGCGGCGGCGGCGCGCCGCCAGCCGGCCCGCCGCCGGGTAGCCGGCCGCGGCTGACGTCTTGCCCCGCAGCCGTGACGAGCCTGGCCGCGCTGATGCTGGTGGACCGCGGGGAGCTGGACGTGGACGCTCCGGTCGCGCGCTACTGGCCGGAATTCGGCGCGGCGGGCAAGCAGGACGTGCTGGTGCGGCACCTGATGTCGCACACCTCCGGCGTCTCCGGCCTCGACCAGCCGGCCGTCATCGCGGACCGCTACGACCGGGACAAGTCCACCGCCAGGTACGCGGCCCAGGCACCGTGGTGGCCGCCAGGCAGCGCCGCTGGCTACCACGCGCTCAACTTCGGCCACCTCATCGGCGAGTTGCTGCGGCGCATCACCGGCACCGCGCTCAGGCAGTTCGTCGCCGACCAGATCGCCGGCTCGCTCCGCGCCGACTTCCAGATCGGCGCCGCCGAGGATCTACGGCGCGCTCGCCCGCTAGGACGTCAGCCGGTATACCCGGCGCGCGTTGCCTGACCCGATCAGCTCGGCGACCCTGGTTGCGTCGGCCGCGCGCCACGCTCCGTCGGCCACGAACGCGGCGGTGACCGCCGCGATGTCCCGCCGGAACGCCGCCGCGCCCAGATAGTGCAGCTCCGGCAGGCCGAACGCGTCGGAGGAGTACAGCATCTTGTGGAACGGGGTCAGCTCGAGCGCCTCGGCGAGGATCGCGGCGGACCGCGCGCCCACGTGATTGAGTGCCTCGCCGACGTCGAGGTAGACGTGCGGGAACAGGTTCGCCATCGCGCCGGCCTGGCGGTGATACGGGTAGCAGTGCAGCAGCAGCACCGCGGCGCCTGCGTGCTGGCTCGCCGCGAGGAAATCCTGCAGCAGGGCCGGGTCCGCGCGGTGCAGCCGCGAGTCCGCGTCGCCGTGACCGGTGTGCACCTGGAGCGGCAGGCCCGTGTCGAGGGCGGCCCAGATGCCGTGCCGGATCAGCACGGGATCGTCGAGCCGGGCTGAGGTGCCGGCGTCGAGCGCGCGCAGCCACCACCCGGCCGCGGCCGTTACCTCCGCCGGGCGCGGCCGGGTCGGCTCGAAGTCCAGCCCGCCCCGGTAGGCGGCGACCGACTTGAACCCGGCCGCGGTCTGTGCCCGCTGCTGGATCGCGGCCGTGACCTCGGCGCCGAGGCTCGCGGCGGCGGGACCTGACCTGGCCACCTGCGCCGCGATCGACTCCAGCCGCGCGATCTCCCTGGCCGGGCTGCCGCTCATGGCCGCGAGCTCGCCGGGCGTCGTTACCTCCTCGCTCTGGTGCCCGGTGTCCACGAGCCACTGCGCGACCGCGGCACCGGACAGGAACCGCCGCGCTGTCTCTGCCGAGCCGATCTCCAGGCGCCGACAGACGTAGGCGTCCGCCGGCGCATGGGGTTCGAGGCCGAGCAGCGGAGCGCACCAGCGGCGGACGGCGAAGCCTAGCTGAGAGTCGAACGCCGTCGCCCCGGCCGGCGGCGGCGCGGACGACTCGGTCAGCAGGGCCTCGATGGTGTCGCGGTCGAGGTCGGCGCGCAGCACGCCGTGCACGTGATGATCGATGAGGGCGAGCTCCGCGCCTGGCGACGTCACATCAGCCACCGCGCATCGGCAATCACCTGCTGGTCGGGCTGCCCGGCGGCTAGCGCGATGGCGGCGCGCCGGGCCGCGGCGAACGAGCTGAGCAGTTCCTCGCCGAGGGCAGCGCGCAGGTCCTCGCTCTCCTCCAGCGCCCTGACGGTGTCGGCCAGGCTGGCGGGCAGCCGGACCGCGGACTTGGCCTGCGGGTGGCCTGGCGCGGCCGGGTCACCACTGACCTCGGGCGGGAGCGTCGCGGGCCGCGCCGCGCCGCCGAGCGCCACGGCCACGGTGGCGCCGGTGAGCAGGTACGGGTTGGCGCTCAGATCGAAGCACTTGAGCTCGACGTTGGCCTTGCCAGGATCGCCGGCTGGCGCGGCGATCAGCCGCATCGCGGCCTCGCGGTTCTCAGCCCCCCAGATCTGGTACGCGCCCGCCCACCGGGATGGCTGCAGCCGCAGGTACGACGCCGGCGTTGGCGCACCGATCGCGAGCAGGGCCGGCAGGCTGTGCAGCAGGGCGGCCAGGATCGACTCGCCCATCGGCGTCAGGCCGTGCCGGCCGTCGCCGCCGGCGAGCAGGTTGCTGCCGTCCCGCCAGAAGCTCGCGTGCAGGTGGCCGCCGTTACCCACGTTGCCGGTCAGCACCGCCGGGCTGAACGACGCGCGCAGCCCGTGTCGCGCCGACACCGCCGAGATGACCAGTTTTACCAGCGCGCTGGTGTCCGCCGCCGACACCGGATCCGCCGCGGCGACGGACACCTCAAACTGCGCTGGGCCGTACTCGGGATGGATCTGCTCGACCGTGATCCCGGCGGCAACCAGGCTGTCGACCACGTCGCGGAGGTAGCCGGCCGCGCCGACGAACCGGCTGACGCCGTACCCGGTGCCGCGGAACGCCGGGATGAAGTCAGCATCGTCCTGGCCGACCATCCACTCGGTCTCGAACGCCATCAGCGCGCCGAGCCCGGCGGCGTGCGCGGCGGCGACCTGCCGGCGCGCGAACGACCGCTGGCAGTTCGGGTAGACGGCGGCGTCCTTCGTGAAGCGGTCGCCCGGCGCCCACGCCCAGCCCGCCGGGTCGCGCAGCACCACCAGCCGGTCCAGGTCGGGCACCATTCGCAGGTCGCCGTCTGGCCGGTCAAGCGGCGACGCCGAGTCGATGCCGCCGTCGCTCGTGAACGCGTCGATGACCGGCGAGAATCCGACGCCGAAGCGCGCCGCCCTGGCCAGCGCCTCCAGCGGCACGACCTTGATCCGGCCTGCCCCGCTGTGGTCGACGAAGGTGATCGCGATGCCGCTGACCTTGCCCGCGAGCTCGCGCTGCAGCTGAACCGCCCGCTCCTCGTCGGCTGCGCGCTCGTTTTCGCTGCGAACAGGACTGAACATCCGTGGCATGCCCTGTTCCCTTCGTCAGCAGCCCGGTTCCCTTCGTCAGCAGCCCGCCGTCAGCCGCATCGGGC
>JBOHCP010000301.1:0-6564 GCA_050698875.1 Streptosporangiaceae bacterium
CTGTAGTCCTCCCGGACCGTACCCCACTGACGTTCGCTCACGTACGGGCCCCATCGGTACCAGTCCCCCGCCTGGCGGAGCCCGTCCTCCAGCCGGCCGAAGCAGGCAACCCGATCGCTCTCGGCGCCCATCTGCCGCCGCTCCTCCCGCTCAGTGGCTGCCCTGGATGACCCCGTGGTGCTCGCCACTATAGGAGCGGGCCACTCGGCGGGGATCATCACCCGGCACGGCCGGGCGGGAGCCGGCCAACGCCGGCCGGCGTCGCGACGCACACCATCCGGATGGGCGCGCGGTGCTGCCGGGCGGCCACCATCAGGAGCTGGTACCAGCCCCGGTCGGCGTCGTCAGGCCGCGCGCCGGCCGGCCGGGTGAGCACGACGACGGCGGAGCCTCCACTTGCGTACTCGGCGAGCGCCTCCGCGATCAGCCAGCACACGGTGCCGGCGAGCATCGGGTCGGGGCGCTCGGGCACGTCGTCGATCGGGACCACGACGGGCAGTTGAACGCCGTCGGCGTCCAGGAAGAGCAGCACCACGCTGCGGAGCTGCCGTGCGTTCTCGTCCAGTAGCAAGTCGACGCGGCGGAGCACGTCGTCGTCGGTACGCACCGGCACTGCGCGGTCGAAGCCGGGCGTAGCGCCCGCGGTAGCTGTCGTCATGGGCGCAGTAAACTCCGCGGTCGTGACGGCGCTGTGACGCTACCGCTCCGGCTGCCGCCCGGCGGGTAGGCTCGGATCGTCATGGCCGATGTGATCAGCAGCACCGCGAACCCGCTGGTCAAGCGCGTGCGAGCGCTCGCCGACCGCAAGCACAGGCGGCGCGAGGGAGCGTTCGTCGTGCAGGGCATCCAGCCGGTGTGGCAGGCCGTCGAGGCCCGGGCCGACATCGAGGTGCTCCTGGTCGCGCCCGACCTGCTCAGTCACCGGGGCGCGCTCGACATGGTGGACGCACAGGCAGCGGCGGGCGTGCCGGTGGCGCGGCTGACCGGTCAGCTTTTCGGCCGGATCTCCGACCGCGACGGCCCGGCCGGGCTGGCCGCTATCGTGCGCGCCGAACTGACGACGGTTGGCGCGCTCGCCGTGCCGGGCGACGGGGTGTTCGTGGCGCTGCACGCCGTCGGCAATCCCGGCAACGTCGGCACGATCATCAGAACGGCCAGCGCCGCCGGCGCCGCCGGGGTCATCCTCGTCGGACCGTCAGCCGATCCGCACGACCCGGCGGCGGTCAAGTCGAGTATGGGCGCGCTGTTCACGGTGCCGGTCGCGACGGCGCTGTCACCGAGGGAGTTCCTGGCCTGGGCCGTCGAGCGGAGTGTGTGCGTCGCGGCGACCTCGGCGCGCGCCAGCGTCTCCTGCTGGGACGCGGCCTGGCGGCTGCCGCTGGTGCTCTTGCTCGGCAGCGAGGGAAGTGGCCTCCCGGACGATCTGCTCGCCGCCGCGGACTTGCGCGTGGCGATCCCGATGACCGGCACCGCCGAGTCACTCAACCTGGCGGTCGCGGCCGGCGTCCTGCTGTACGAGGCGCGGCGTCGCACCTGGTCGGACGCGCCGCCGTCGCTGTCGCCCTGATCGCACCTGCGCTCGATCAGGGTCGGATTGGGGGTCTGCCCCTATGTCCCCCGCCGCGTCCGCTCCCCGTTACTGGGTGCCGCGGGGTACTTGCCACGGGGGCGAGTTCGCAGTGCCGCGCTAGCCGGGGAAGGACTGCGCCTGATGGACGCGCTCAGCCACCTCAGTGACGTGAGCAAGCGGTGTGACAATGACGGGGCATTCGCGATCGAGGACGTCACCCTCGATGTCGCCGCCGGCGAGGCGGTCGCGGTCATGGGGCCGTCGGGTAGCGGGAAGTCGACGCTGCTGAACCTCATCGCCGACCTCGACCGGCCGACCACTGGGTCGGTGACGGTCGCCGGGCAGCGCATTGACGCGCTGGGCGAGACCGGCCAGGCGAAGTACCGGCGGCGACGTGTGGGCATCATATTCCAGTTCTTCAGCCTCCTCGACGACCTGACTGTGGCCGATAACGTGCTGCTGCCCGCCCAACTCGCTGGCCTCTCGCGAGATCGTCGACGGTCGGATCGACGGCGCCGAGGCCGCCGACCGAGTCGGTGCACGGCACGCGGCGACGGCTAGTGCGCGCGGAATTGCAGGTGCGGGCGGCGTCGCCGGTGCAGTGGCACGGCCATCAGGGCACGACCGGTGCTGCGCGCGGCGTCCGGCGCAGTTTCAGGCACCGCGCGCAGACCTTCGTGATCTTCATGGTGCTGCTCGTGTCGAGCGGCGGCGATCACGTGGTTGGGCAAGACGTGGCGCTCTGCGGCACCGCGCCGCGATCCTGCCGTTCTCAACGAGCCACGTTTCCTCCGCGACGGTCGGCCCGGCGCTACTCGCCGCCGCCAACGGGCCGTTTGAGCACGGGTTCGCCGCGCAGCGGGTTGCGGAGGCGGCGGTGTCGGTCAACGCGGCCAGGACCACGGGCGCGCAGTTGGCGGCCACCCGCCACCCGGCCGGCCTGACCGCGGCGGCCGGGCCGTTCAGCGCGGCCGCCGCGACGCTGAACAGTCGGGGCATCGTGCTGCCCTCGACGATCATCATCGGGCGCGCGTCGCCGGGCGGCTCGCTCGATGACCTGACGCTGGTGACCGGGCACTGGCCCTGGGCCGCCACATCAGATCGTGCTGTCGGAGGGCTTGGGCTTCCTTCCCGGCCTCGGCACGACCATGAGCGTGACCACGGCGCCGGGTAGGCCGCAGCTGACGGTCGTCGGCATGGCTAACTCGATCACCAACACGGCCGACGCCTGGGTGCTGCCTGCCGAGCTTGGCGCACTGCGCTGCGCCGGGGCACCCGCCCAGGCGGAGATGCTGTACCGGTTCGCGAGCGCCGGCACCGCCGCCCAAGTGCGCGGTGATGTGGCCGCGGTGGCCGCCGCACTGCCGGCCTGAGCGGTCGGCGGCTTCTCGTCGTGGCTCACCGCCCGGCAGGAGGCGACCAGCAACAGCGCGGTCTTCGCGCCGTTCGTCGAGGCGTTCGCGCTCATCGGCGTCTTGATGTCCGTGCTGATCGTCGCCAACGTGGTCAGCGGCGCGGTGGTGGCCAGCTACCGGCAGATCGGCGTGCTGAAGAGCATCGGGTTCAGCCCGGCTCAGGTCGTCGTCGCGTACGTGGTCAGGGTCGGGCTGCCAGCCCTGGCTGGCTGCCTCATCGGCGTGGCCGCGGGCAACCTGCTGACCATCCCGGTGCTGCACAAGTCGGCGGCATCCTTCGGGGTCGGCCGGCAGCCGGTGCCGGCCTGGGTCAACGTCGTGATCCCGGTGCTGGCGCTGGTGGCACTGACCGCCCTCGCACCCGCTGTGCGGGCGGGACGGCTGTCCGCCGTGCAGGCCATCACCCTCGGGCACGCGCCACGCCAGGGCCGCGGCTACGCCGCGCACCGGCTCGCCAGCCGACTGCGGCTGCCGCGCCCGGTCAGCATGGGCCTGGCAGCGCCGTTCGCGCGACCCGCCAGGACCGCCGGCACGCTGGCGGCCATCATGTTCGGGGTCACCGCGGTGATCTTCGCGGTGGGCGTTCGTCATGGTCATGTGCTGGGTAGCGGGCCCGGCCGCCGCCGCGGCGGCCATCGCGATCCCGGTCGGCATGGTGCTGCGCACCGCGACGGCGGACGCCATGGCCAGGGCGGCCTGCACCGGGCTGCCGGCCAGTTTCCAGGCCGTCTACCGGCCCGCCGAAGTCGTCCTGCTGGCGCTCTCTGGGCTGGTCATCGGTGCGGCCGGGGCGCTGCTTCCGGCCAGCTGGGCGGCCAGGTCACGGACCGCGGCGGCGTTGCGGGCCGAGTGACCTGCGGCTCGGCCGGGCGGCCTAGTCGACCGCCCGGCTGAGCCGGAAGTCGTGCCGGAGGGAGTACCACGCCTGGCCGGGCGGCACCCCCTCGGGACCGGTGCTGCCGGGCTCGTGCCGCTCGAACGGTCGCACCAGGCTGGACTTCACCGCGAACACCGCGTCGCTGGCCAGGTACCTGCTGGCGGCATCGAAGATGTGCGTCGCCACGCTCTGGTAGCCGGGCGCGCTCACGATCACGTGGATGTGCGCGGGCCGCCACGGGTGCCGCCCGGTGCTGACGAGCAACTGCCCGACGGGCCCGTCCGCGGGGATCGGGTAGTCGGTGGGCCGCACGCCCAGAAAGGCGAAGCTGCCGTCCTCGCGGGTGCGGAAGATGCCACGCAGGTTGTCCGGCGACGCGGCCGGATTCTGCACGGCGTACTGCATGTCGTCGGCGTTCTGCCAGACATCCAGCGTCGCGCCGGCGATCGGGTCGCCGTCGGTGTCGGTGACGAGCCCGGTGTACCAGGCAGGCTCCCCGGACGGCCGCTCGGCGATCGCTGCTCCGTACTCCCGCTCCGGGCTGCCCGGCACGTAGAACGGGCCGAGCACGGTGGACTCGGTGGCGAATCCCGCGCTGCCCTCGCTGGCAGGCTCGGCGAGCAGGTCGACCAGCATCGACACGCCCAGCGTGTCGGACAGCAGGATGAACTCCTGCCGCTGGTCGCTGGACAGTTGCCCGGTCGCGGTGAGGAAGCGGATCGCGGTCAGCCACTCGTCTCTGGTCAGTGCCACGTCCGCGACGAAGCCGTGCAGGTGCCTGATGAGCGATGTCATGATCTCGCGCAGCCGCGGGTCGCGGGTTGGCTGCAGCCGCTCGATCACGGTGGCGGTGAGCTCGTCGGCGGTCATGGGCTCCATAGGACCCGATTGTGCCAGCGACGCCACCTGCGGGTGGTCGGTGGGCTGCCGCGCTGCGGCGGTCGGCCGGGTGGCGATGCCGGCCCGTTCCCTCATCCTCGGGATCATCTGACAAGTCTGGACCGCGCTGGCTTCGGTTGGCAGGATGCTGCGGGGGGCCCAACTATCGGGAGGCTGAACGGATGGGCGGACTGCAGATCGAGGCGGACCCGGCCGAGGTCGGATTCGACAACGGACGGCTGGAGCGGATCGACCGGCACTTCGCCCGGTACGTGGACGAGCGGAAGCTGGCGGGGTGGCTGCTCACGGTCGCCCGGCACGGCAAGCTCGCGCACGTGGCCAGCTACGGTCAGCGTGACATCGCGGCCGGCCTGCCGGTCGAGACCGACTCCCTGTGGCGGATCTACTCCATGACCAAGCCGATCACCTCCGTCGCCGCGATGATGCTGTACGAGGAGGGCGGATTCGAGCTGACCGACCCGCTGCACAAGTACATTCCGGCATTCCGCGACGTCCGGGTGTTCGCGGGCGGCAGCGACGTGAACTACAAGACCGTGCCCGCGACCGAGCCGATCCGGATCTGGCACCTGCTCAGCCACACCTCCGGGCTGACCTACGGCTTCATTCGCAATCACCCGGTCGATGCGATCTACCGGGCCAGCGGGTTCGAGTGGGGCTCACCGCGGGGCGCCGACCTCGCCGCGATCTGTGACATCTTCGCGTCGCTGCCGCTGCTGTTCCAGCCCGGCAGCGAGTGGAGCTACTCGGTCGCCACCGACGTGCTCGGCCGGGTCGTCGAGGTGGTGTCCGGCCAGCGGCTTGACGAGTTCTTCGCGAGCCGGATCTTTCAGCCGCTTGGCATGACCGACACCGCGTTCTGGGCCGCGCCGCAGGATGCGTCCCGGCTGGCCGTCCTGTACAACCGCAGCCCCGAGGACGGCTCGCTGGCCCCGCTGGACGCGATGGGCAAGGCCGCGCTGCGCGAGCCCGGCTACCTCAGCGGCGGCGGCGGGCTGGTGTCGACCGCGGCCGATTACAACCGGTTCAGCCAGTTGCTGCTGCACCGGCCGGACAGCCCGGCCGGCGAGCTGGACGGGGTGCGGCTGCTCGGCCCCCGCACGGTCGCGTACATGGCGAGCAACCACTTGCCTGGCGGCGCGGACCTGGAGACGTTCGGCCGGCCGCTGTACGCCGAGACCGGTTACGCCGGGGTCGGCTTCGGCCTCGGCTTCGCCGTGGTCATCGACCCGGTGGCGACCAAGAGTCTCGGCTCGGCCGGGGAGTTTCACTGGGGCGGCGCGGCATCCACCGCGTTCTGGGTGGACCCGGCCGAGCAGGTCACCGCCACGTTCTTCTCCCAGCTGATGCCGTCGAGCTCCTACCCGATCCGGCCGCAGCTTCGCCAGCTGGTGTATCAGGCACTGGTCGGCTGAGGTCCAGCCAGGCCGCGGTGTCGGGCGGCAGCAGCCCGTCCGCCAGCGGTCCGCTGGCCAGCAGCAGCGCGCGGTGCGGCGGCAGCGGCACCGCCCCGGTGCCGAGGTTGACCACGCAGCCGAACCCGCCGGCCCGGCTGAAGGCCAGCACGCCGTCCGGGGCGGCCAGCCAGGCCAGCGTGTCGTCAGCGAGCCGGGGGTTTCTGGCGGTCCCGCGGGTGCGCAGCGCGGCTCGGTAGAGGGCCAGCATCGAGCCTGGGTCGGCGGCCTGCTGGTCGGCTGCGAGCTGCCGCCAGCCGGCCGGCTGCGGCAGCCATGGCGGGCCGGCCCCCGGCGGGCCGAAGCCGAATCCTGGCGTGCTGGCGCGCCAGGGCAACGGCACCCGGCAGC
>JBOHCP010000302.1:0-6540 GCA_050698875.1 Streptosporangiaceae bacterium
GAAGATCGACGTGCACGTCCGGGACGCGATCGGCCGCCGCTGGCAGCTGTCTACGCTGCAGGTCGACTTCCAGGAGCCCGGCCGGTTCGGGATCGAGTATCAGGCAGCCGATGGCAGCAGGCAGCGGCCGTACATGATCCACCGTGCGCTGTTCGGCTCGATCGAGCGCTTCTTCGGCATCCTGGTCGAGCACTTCGCCGGTGCGTTCCCGCCCTGGCTTGCGCCGGTCCAGGTGGTCGGCATCCCCATCTCCGACCAGCACGTTGGCTACCTGCAGCAAGTCGCGACGCGGCTGCGCGGGCACGGCATCCGGGTTGAGGTCGACGCTAGCGACGACCGGATGCAGAAGAAGATCCGCACCGCGCAGCGGCAGAAGGTCCCGTACATGCTGCTCGCCGGCGATGACGACGTGGCCGCCGGCGCGGTGTCGTTCCGGTACCGCAGCGGCGAGCAGAAGAATGGCGTGCCGGTCGCGGATGCCATCGCCGAGATCACCGGGGCAGTGGCCAGCCGGATCCAGGTCTGACGTCGGTGACTGATCAGATGCCGGCGCGCCGCGACGGCGTCAGTGACGTAGCAGACGAGATCGCGCCGGACGGGCTGATGCGGCTGTGGATGCCGCATCGCATGGCCTACATCAAGGGCGAGAACAAGCCCGCAGACAGCAGCGCCGGACAGTGCCCGTTCGATGAGATCCCGAAGATGTCTGACGCCGACGGGCTGATCGTTGCGCGCGGTGCGCAGGTCTACGCGGTGCTTAACCTGTACCCGTACAACAGCGGCCACCTCATGGTCGTGCCGTACCGGCACGTCGCTGACTACACCGACCTCACCGAGCCCGAGACGGCCGAGCTCGCCGATTTCACCAAGCGGGCGATGACCGCGCTGCGGGTGGCCTCGCAGGCGCAGGGCTTCAACATCGGCATGAACATGGGCCAGGTCGCAGGCGCCGGGATCGCCGCGCACCTGCATCAGCACGTCGTGCCCCGCTGGGGCGGCGACTCTAACTACATGCCCGTCGTCGGCCGAACCAAGGTCCTGCCCGAACTCCTCGCCGACACCCGCGTCCTGCTCGCCGCCGCCTGGCCCGCGTTCTAAAGATCAATACCCCTAGTACGGGAACGGGGTCGTTCCCGCCGGTGTCGACCGAGGCCGGCCCGGCCACACGTCGGTAAACGGCCGGACCGGCCTCGGTCGACGCCAGCCGGCGCGGTGAGCGACCGTGACCACGGCCTCGATGTGTACGCGGAGCGGGTAGGGGCGCGCAGGGGGAGTTCCGGACGCGACTGACTTCGCGCTCGCCGCCGCCCTCGACCAGATCAGCCACATCGTCGCTGACCGCATCACCAGGGCCCGCCTCCCAACCGCAGCCTGCGGTTCCCCTCACGGTCCGTCACCACAGGCAGGACCGCACTCCGGCCTGCTCGCCAGCCACCCCGGACCGTCACGCGCGGTCACACTCTCAGCGACTAACGTCAAACACGCGGCACCGAAGGTGCCCTAGCCAGCTCAAGGCCGCAGCGGCTACCGAAGGGCGGGGCCGGTGCGCTGCCCGGCCTCGACGGCGGCCAGTGGCAGGCCATGCAGGCCCTTCACAGGCTGGTGTGCGGGCCTGCGGAATGGTCGGACCTGGGCTGGCACGCTGTTCGAGATCGACCTCAGTTGCCGATCGTGCAGGTGCCCAGGAAGGCGAGCAGGGGCGTCGCGTCGTTGGTCGTGAACATCTCGTCGAGCGCTTCATTGAACTCCAGCTGCCGTGCGTACGGGACGCTGACGGCATCGAAGCCGTTCGACATCAACTCGCCGGACATCATCAGCCGGGCTGCGCGCTTGTTGCCGTCGAAGTAGAACTGGCGTCGCACTGCCGAGGCGAAGTAGACCAACGCACGGGTCCGTGCATCCTCGATCTCCGAGAGGCCGTCAAGCATGCTGGTGTAGTGGCGCCGCAGCGCATCGCCGCCTTCACCGTGGTCGATACCGGGAACGACGCCACCGCTCGATAGCCGGACCGATCCGCCGCCGGTGACTTGGCCTTCACCTCGGAAGTGGCCGGACTCGATTGCTTCGTGTCGTGCGACAAGCGAGTGGAACTCGTCAGCGACAGACTTGTCTAGGCTGAACGAGCCGCTGCCGACGATCTCGTCGAGTCGCCGGTATGCCTCGCTGAGAGCGATGATCTGCTGCTCGTCGGCCAGCCGCCTGCCGCCTACGGTCACGCCTTCCAGCAGCGTGCGCACCTCCGGCAGTGTGAAGTTGTTGCCTTCCAGTGCGGCGGTGTTCCAGATCAGCTCGGGCAGGTGCGCCCGGAAGCGATGTCTGGCACGGTCGATTCCGCTGGGATGGACGAGTTCGACGCCGAACGGCCTCCAGGTGACGCCGAAGTCCTCCAGTCGCCCGGAGTCGACCGCGTCGTCTGGCGGCGTCAGATCGACCGCTGTCCCGGCTGCTGGCTGACCGCTCGTTCCGGCGCCCTTGACGTACTGGTTCGAGCCCCGTGCCCACCTCTGACGCGGCTGCGGACCGGTCATCTGTTCCTCACCCTCATCCCTTCACCACGACTGGGCTTCGCGACGGGCGATGTCGGCCACCACGCCGCCGATCGCGAACCCGTCCAGAAGAATCTGGATCGGCGCGACGTAACGCACCCGGTCCTTCTCGAACGAGTTGGTGAAAAGCGCCGAGTCAGCCTCCACGATCGCAAGGCTGGTTCGCTGGGGTCGGGTTACGCGGGGGAGATCGGCGTCGGCCAGCAACTGCTCGACGTGGCGCACGTCTTCGCACCAGAGAATCGTTGGGGCGGGGAGTCGCTCCCACAGGCCGGGCAGTCTGAACCCGGCGAGCCCGGACAGCGCCCATTGCCCACCGGACGCCTCTCCGGCGGAAGCAACTCGTCCCACTTCGACTGGACCGGCAAGCAATCGCGACCCGGCCCGTAGCAGCGGGGACGACGCGCGCCCTGCTGCCTCCACGATCTGCACCGGGTCATAGCCCACCTGGCGCCCCAGCCGTTCGACCCACAGGTCGGCGTCGGGCAGCGACGGGGAGTATCCGTCCTCCAGAATCACTCGCGCGGCGGCAGCGGCGGCGGCGTCGGCCAGCGGCCCGGTATCGAGGGTGAGCCCTACCCCGCACGCCACTGCGATCTCCCGCAGAGTTCCGATCGACGGGTCAACCTGGTCGTTCAATACTCGATGTAGCGTGGAACCGGAGACTCCAGCTCGTCGTGCGACGACGGACGCTGACAATTGGCTGCCTTTCACCCAACTGCGAACAGTTATGCCGATATCGCCTGGGAGATGCGCGCCTGTAGGCGGCGAACCGAGAGCGGTGCCGGCGGCAGAGCGGGTGCTGTCCATATATGGAATGGTAGCACGCGTCGGCCCATATATGGAATAAGCCTCCTCAGCGTTCCGTATATGGAAGGACTGGGTGGACCCTGTGATGGCCCGGTACTCGTCGTCGTCGCGCAGGTAGGCGTTCAGGTGGGCGGCCAGCCAGCACCTCTGGTGCGGAATGGCGGAACTGGCGCGGTGGTTAGCTGAGGCAGTGGCCCAGCACGGGATTCACACTTAAGTTAGAGCCAGGCCTCGCCGTCGGCGAGAGTTCCCCCCTGGTCGCCCGGAGCTTCTCACCAGCTCGGTTGAACGCTGTCGGGGCAGCGCGCGCTGGACAGCTTCGGCGCCGGCCGCACCGCCCGGGACACGATCGGCGCGTAGGCGATATCCCGGTCCCGGCACGCGGGGCCTAGCAGTGCCCGCAGGCCCAGCCGCGAGGCCACTTCCCGCAGGTGGAGACAGCAATCAGCTATCCGAGATCACGTAAGTTCGGGTCAGATGATGCGGGGCTGGAACACTGGCGGCAGCCATCGCGGTGGCGTACTCGTGTCGCAGCGACTCGAAGCGGTCGGGCCAGGCAGGGTCGTACTCCACCACGACGATCACTGCGCCACACTACGGCCCCTTGCCGCGACACGTCCCCGCATGGGCCCGCGGCCGACCGCGCACACATGCGAACGGCTGAAACGTAGAGGTGCTCGCGAGCCAACCGGCCGAGGCCTGCGCACCGGCCCTAAAGCAACCCCGTTCCGGCTTGTTATGAGCTCTTTTCTGCCGCCGCCACCTTGTCCGCGAGATGGCTGGGGAGCGGTTCGTAGCGGAGGTAATTGCGGGTGAATGAGCCGGTGCCATGCGACATCGAGCGCAGGTCGATGGCGTACCGGATGATCTCGAGCTCCGGCACCTCGGCCTTGACCAGGGTGCGTCCGCCGACGACCGGCTCGGTGCCGAGGACGCGGCCGCGCCGCGACGACATGTCGGACATCACCGCGCCGACATACTCGTCCGGGATCATGACCGAGACCTCGTCGACGGGCTCGAGCAGCTGGACGTGCGCGTTCACCGAGGCATCCTTGAGCGCGGCCCGCCCGGCCTTCTGGAACGCCATGTCGGACGAGTCGACCGGGTGCGCCTTGCCCTCGAACAGGGTGACCCTGATGTCGACCATCGGAAAGCCGGCCACCACGCCGAGCTCCATCTGCGCCTTGACGCCCTTCTCGACCGAAGGGATGAACTGCCGCGGCACGACGCCGCCGACGACCTTGTCGACGAACTCGAACCCGCCGCCCGAGCCGAGCGGCTCGACCTCGATGCTGCAGATGCCGAACTCGCCGTGCCCGCCGGACTGCTTGACGTTGCGGCCGAGGCCCCGCGCCTTGCCGGCCACGGTCTCCCGCAGCGGCACCCGCAGCTCCACCGTCTCCACCGCGACCCCGTACCGGCTGGACAGCCGGTCGAGCGCCAGGTCGATGTGCGCCTCGCCCATGCACCACAGCACGAGCTGATGAGTCTCGGCGTTGTTCTCCAGCCGCAGGGTCGGGTCCTCGGCCACCAGCCTGGCAAGCGCCTGCGACAGCTTGTCCTCGTCGGCCTTCGACTTGGCCTGGATCGCCACCGGCAGCAGCGGCTCGGGCATCGTCCAGGCCTCCATCAGCAGCGGCCTGTCCTTGTCGGACAGCGTGTCGCCGGTCTCGGCGGTGGCCAGCTTCGCGACCGCGCAGATGTCGCCCGCCTGGCAGCTCGCGACCGGCCGCTGCTGCTTGCCTAGCGGCGACGTGAGCGCGCCAACCCGCTCGTCCTCGTCGTGATCGGCGTGCCCGCTCGCCTCGCGGCCGTGCCCGGACACGTGCACGACGGCGTCCGGCCGCAGGGTGCCGGAGAATACCCGGACGAGGCTGACCCGGCCGACGTACGGGTCGGACGTCGTCTTGATGACCTCGGCGAGCAGCGGCCCCTCGGGGTCGGTACTGAGGCTGTCGACGGGTTTGCCGCCGGCGGTGGTGACGGTGGGCATTGGGTGCTCGGCGGGGGACGGGAACGCCTGGGTGATGACCTCGAGCAGCTCAGCCATGCCGATGCCGTGCGGGGCGGATGAGGCGAGCATCGGGTAGAAGCTGCCGCGCGCGACCGCCTTCTCGAGGTCCTCGATCAGCCCCTTGACGTCGAGTTCCGCACCGGACAGGTAGGAGTCCATCAGCGACTCGTCTTCGCTCTCCTGGATGATCGCCTCGATCAGGGCTCCGCGGGCCTCCGCTACCCGGTCGGCCTCCGCTGCCGGTATGTCCGCGTCGGTCCTGGTACCGCCCGAGTAATCGTAGAAGCGCTGGGAGAGCAGCCCGATCAGGCCTCCGACGCTGCCCTGCTCGCCGACCGGCAGGTACAGCGGGGCGACGGACTCGCCGAACGCGTCCCGGCACGCGGCGAGTGCCTCGTCGAAGTCGGCGCGCTGATGGTCGATCTTGGTGATGACGACGGCCCGTGGCGTGCCAGCCGCGGCGCACTCCTCCCAGAGCATCCTGGTGAGGCCGTCAACGCCGTCGGCGGCCGACACGGTGAACAGCGCCGCGTCGGCGGCCCGCAGCCCGGCCCGCAGGTCGCCGGTGAAGTCCGCGTAGCCAGGCGTGTCGAGGAGGTTGACCTTGACGCCCTCGTGCACGAGGGGCACCAGCGTCAGGTTGACCGAGCGCTGCTGCCGGATCTCGACCTCGTCGAAGTCGCTGACGGTGCTGCCATCCTCGACCCGGCCTTCGCGCTGGATGGTGCCGGTGGCGAGGAGAAGTGCCTCCGCCAGCGTCGTCTTTCCTGCTCCCGAGTGGCCGACCAGCACGACGTTGCGTACGCTCTCCGGCTGGCCGGCCGCTGTTGTCCGGCCGGCGGCTCCCGCAGCGTGAGATTTGTCCGCCATTAGCATCGCCTCCTGAAGCGCCTGACTGAGGTTCCTACCCGGTTACGACCTACTGTCGAAGTCGTGGCGTCCACTACCGCACGCCCAGCCTTTACCTGCTGGTCGCCGATCACAAGCCCCCTGACCGCAATGATTGCGGCAGGGACTTACCGCGAAGTGCGGCCCGTGCAGACTTGCGAACCAGCCGCAATCGCCGGGAAACCGGCGCTGCTGCGGGCTGGCGGTCGCGACAGCTCGCTGGCCCAGGCCAGCCGTGCGCACCGCCGCCGACAGTAGGATCGTGCCGCCATGCTCAAAGTC
>JBOHCP010000303.1:0-6534 GCA_050698875.1 Streptosporangiaceae bacterium
GGGCCGGGGGCGGCGGCCGACCGGCCGGGCCGGTGGCGACCGGCCAGCGCGGGCTCGCCGGTGGCCGGCCTGCTGCTGCCGCTCGGTGCACTCGGCAGCTACGCCGCGACGATGGCACCGGCCGAGCCGGTGGCTTAGTTCCGCGACTGAGCCCGGGCGCAGAGCATCCTTGCAGAACGCACTCAGCATCCCCCAAGGAAGGCGGCCCATCATCAGTACCGGCCGCGGCTGACTCTTGCCTGCGGCTGGCCTGCCTCGGCGCGGTGCGCGCCGGCCCCGGCGCGGCCCGATTCACCGCGTCGCGAGGAGAGCGGATGTTCTTTACCTATCTGCGGCGGGAGTTGCGCCGGCGGGCTCGCCAGGCCAGCATCATCGCGCTCGGGCTGGCGCTGGGCATCGGGCTGGTCATCACCGTGACTGCCCTGTCGGGCGGCGTGAAGAACGCTCAGGGCGAGGTCTTGCACTCGCTCTACGGCCAGGACACCGACATCACCGTCACCAAGACGCCCACCGCGGGCAGCGGTAGTCTCGGCTCGTTCGGGTTCCGCGGCGCCGTCGGCACGGGGCAGCGGCCCGCGGCCGGGACCACGATCGACATCGACACGTTGCGCAGCGCCGGGCTCGGCACGATGACGAGCTCGAGCCTGTCGTCGGTGTCGAAGCTGGGCAACGTCGCGGCCGCGGCGGGCGGGCTGACGCTGACCGACACCAAGATCACCGGTACGATCCCGGCGATCAACAGCAACAGCAGCAGCAGCAGCAGCAGCGGTGGTGGCGGCGGAGGCTTCGGTGGTGGTGGTGGTGGTGGCTTCTTTAACGGCTCACTGACCCCGTCATCGTCTAGCGTCGACGGCGTCGACCTGGCCAAGAACGCCGCCGGCCTCGGCCCGCTGAGCCTCGGCACGCTGAAGTCGGGCCGCACCCTCACCGGCAGTGACGGCAACTCTGACGTGGCGCTGGTGGACGCGAACTACGCCAAGTCCAACAAGATCTCTGTCGGCTCGACCGAGACCATCGCCAAGACGAGCTTCACGGTCGTCGGCGTGGTCAGCGTGCCGGCCAGCGCGAGCTCGTACGACTTCTACATCCCGCTAGCCCGCGCGCAGGCGCTGGCCAGCATGAAGAACGAGGTCAACACGATCTACGTGGCCGCCGACAGCGCCACGAACATCAGCACCGTGTCGAAGGAGATCGCCAAGGCGGTGCCGGGCAGCAGCGTCGAGAACTCCCAGAATCTGGCTAGCCAGATCACCGGGTCCGTCGCCACTGCCTCGAGTCTGGCCAGCAACCTCGGCAAGTGGCTCGCCATCGCGGTGCTGGCCGCCGCGTTCCTGCTCGCCTGCTTGCTCACCATGTCGGCGGTGTCGCGCCGGGTCCGGGAGTTCGGCACCCTCAAGGCACTCGGCTGGACCAGCCGACGGGTGGTCGGCCAGGTCGTCGGCGAGGCGATCACCATCGGCATGGTTGGTGGCGCCGTCGGCGTCGGCCTCGGCTACCTGGGGTCGGCGCTGGTCGGTCACTTCTCGCACACGCTGACCGCCTCGCTCGGCTCGTCCACCGGTACTGCGACGCCGGGTGGCGCCAGGTTCTTCGGTGGTGGCGGCGGCGGTGGCGGCTTCGGTGGTGGCGGTGGTGGCGGCGGCTTCGGCGGCGGTGGCAGCAGCAGGACCGGCAGCGGGGTCGACCGGATCCGCAACCTGGCCACGCCAGGGACGCACACCGCTGTGGTCCACCTCATCCCGACGGTCACCGCCGGTGCCATCGTGGCGGCCGTCGTGCTGGCGGTCGCGGGCGGCCTGCTCGCGGGCGGATTCGGTGGCTGGCGTGCCGCCCGGCTGCGGCCCGCCGCGGCGCTGGCGAGAGTCGAATGACCGCGCCCGCGCGACCGGATCGAATCACAGCTCGCGGATCTGCGGCCAGCCAGGGAGAGTCGTCATGTACAAACTGACCGGAGTCACCAAGGAGTACCAGAAGGGCCGCGGCATCGTCGCCGCCCTGCAGGGCGTCGACGCGGCGATCGACGATGGCGAGTGGCTCGCCATCCAGGGCCCGACCGGGCACGGCAAGACGACCCTGCTGCAGATGCTCGGCGGCCTCGACCGGCCGACGGCGGGCAGTGTGATGTTCGGCGCGGGTGTCGGGACCGGCTCTGGCGACGCGGCCGGCGACGACCTGGCACGGCTGCGGGAGAGCCAGGTGACCAAGGTGCGCGCCGAGTCGATCGGCTTCATCTTCCAGACCTTCAATTTGGTGCCGACGCTGAGCGCGCAGGAGAACGTGGAGACGGCGCTCGTGCCGCTGCACATCCCGGCCGCCGAGCGGCGCGAGCGCGCGGCGGCGGCGCTGGCCGACGTCAGCCTGGCGGACCGGGCCCGGCACCTGCCGTCGGAACTGTCAGGCGGGCAGCAGCAGCGGGTCGCCATCGCCAGGGCGCTGGTCAAGCAGCCCATGGTGCTGCTCGCCGACGAGCCGACCGGGAACCTGGACGAGGACACCAGGGACGACCTCATCGGCCTGCTGGAAAAGCTCTGGCGGGACCAGCACCTGACCATGGTGCTGGTCACCCACGACAGCACGGTGGCCCGCCGGGCGCAGCGGCTCGGCGTCATGCGGAACGGAAAGCTGGCCATCAAGCAGGACACCCGCGGTCAGCCGGCCGGGTCAGCGCGTCAGTCGTAGGGCACCGGCAGCTCGCACCAGACGACCTTGCCGGAGGTCGCGCGCCTGGCGCCCCAGCGCTGGGCCAGCTGGCTGACGACCTGGAGGCCGCGGCCGCGCTCGTCGGAATCCTCGGGGTGCCTGAGCCTCGGCAGCGCAGCCGAATCGTCCATAACCTCGCAGACGAGCGCGTTCTCGAGCACGAGGCGGAGCCCGATCTTGCCCTGCGCGTACCTGACGGCGTTGGTGACAAGCTCGGACACCAGCAGCTCGGCCGTCGGCAGCAGGTCGGTCAGGCCCCAGCGGCGCAGCGGCCGCCTGATCACCGACCGGGCCCGGCTGGCCGACGTGAGTTCCGACGGCAGCGTCCAGGTCACGATGTGGTCGGCCGGGAGCCTGCGCAGCCGGGCGATGAGCACCGCGATGTCGTCGCGATGCTCATCGGCGTAGACGCCGGCGAGCGTGGCCCGGCACAGGTCCTCCAGCGGCTGTCCGACCGAGGCTGGCCCGAAGATGTCCCGGAGACGGCCGATCCCCTCGTCGATGTCGTGGCTGCGCTTCTCGACCAGGCCGTCGGTGTACAGCACGAGCAGGCTGCCGTCCTCGATGTGCAGCGTCCGGCTCTGGATGAGCCCGGTGCCGACGCCGAGCGGTGGTGCCGGCAGCACATCCAGCAGCTCGTTGGTGCCGTCCGGCCGGACCAGCAGCGGCGGCAGGTGGCCGGCCGAGGCCACCTCGCAGGTGCCGGAGACGGCGTCGAAGATGGCGTAGACGCAGGTGGCGAAGTGCGGCTCGCGCACGCCCAGCTCCTGCATCAGCTCGTTCAGCTGCTGCAGCGTCTCGGCCGGCGGCAGCTCAAGCATGGCTAACGTGTGGATGGCGGTGCGCAGCCGGCCCATCGTTACGGCGGCCCGGACGCCGTGGCCGGCCACGTCGCCGACCACCAGCGCGACCCGGCCGCCGGGCAGCGCGATCGACTCATACCAGTCGCCGCCGACCTCGATGAGCTTGCTGCCGGGCAGGTAGCGGTGCCGGACCTCGACCGAGGACGGCGCGGACAGCCCGGTCGGCAGCATGCTCCGCTGCAGAGTCAGGGCGGTGGCGCGCTCGCGGCTATAGCGCTGTGCGTTGTCCATGAACATCGCGGCGCGAGCCGCGAACTCCATGCCGATCTCGACGTCGTAGGCGTCGAACCGGCGGTAGCCCGTGCGCCGCACGCAGACGATGAAGCCGAGCATCACGTCCCTGGCGATCAGCGGCAGCAGCAGCATCGACACGCCGGACAGCAGCCCGGCGACCGGTCGGCGTATCCACGCCCCTGCCATCGCCTCGGCGCTTTCGTGGCTGACGAGCTCGCAGACCGGCTTGCCGGTGTCCATGCACTGCGTGTACGGCGTGCTCGCCGGGTATCGCAGGATCTCCCCGGTGGGGAACGCGGCGTCCCAGGCGGTGTTGCCGTCGTCGTGCGCCACCGCGAGCCGGCGCACGAGCTGCGTCGCGTCCATCGGCTCCGACGGGAACTCGTCCTCGGCGACGAGGCTCTCCAGCACCACCAGCTCGGCCGCGTTGCAGAAGTGCGGCACGACCGTGCTCATCAGCTCGGGTGCCATCTGGTCGATGTCCAGCGCTCCGCCGGCCCGGCGCACCGCGCCGTCGATCATCACCTGACGCATGACCGCCGGGTCGAGGAAGCGCTCCTGCACGGGCGGCGCGATGCGCATGATGACCTGAGCGGCCAGCTCCGGATCGGCAGAGCGGATCGGCTGCACGGTGACGACGGCCTCGGCGATGGCGTCGTTGGCCGTGCGAAACGCCAGTACGGTCGTGCCCTCGCGGTTCGAGCACGCGCCGTCGATCATCGACTGCAGGGCACTGGCGGGCGCGCCGTCCGGCACCGCCAGCAGCGAGCTCAGCTCGGTGCCGATGAGCGCACTGGGCTCGCCGGCCAGCATGCCTCCCGCGAGCACGTCACCGGCGCCGCGGTCGTGCTGGCGGATGCGTCCGGCCTTGTCGATCCCGAGAATGAGCGTCCGCGTCGAGGTGTTGGCCAGGACCGCCGAAGCGGAGACCTCGGTCGCGACTGCGGATGCCACCGGTGCTCCCTTCCGGCAGGGCGGACGACGCGATTCACTCATTATGGAGCAGCTTTATCTGCATGGGGAGACATCACCCGTTGGGCCGGCCGGGCGCACCACTGCTCAGTCGGGCCTGAGCTGCGCATTTATCCCGAAGCGGGCCACCGCCCGACGTCCCGCCGGCGGATCGTCGGCTGAGGCAGACGCGTCAGGTGTCGCTGGCCGGCTCGCCGTGCCCGGCGTTGGCCCGGCCCCGCCCCCAGTACGCCTTCGGCGACATCTGCTCTTCCGTCAGCCCGCGGCTGGCCAGTACCTCGCGCATCGCAAGCACGACCCTGGCCTCGCCGAGCAGGTAGGCGCGGCCGCTGCCGGGCGGCAGCTCGACCTCGGCCGCCTCCGCCGCCAGCGCGGACGGATCGCCCGCCGGCCCGCCGAGCCGGTGCAGCCAGCTGACCCTGCTGCGCGCGGCCGCGAGCACCTCCTGCTCGTCGGCGGCCTCGGGAATCTCGATCACGAGCGAGGCGTCCGCGTCACCCGGCAGTGCCTCGGTCATGGCCTGGATGGCGGGCAGCGCGGACTCGTCGCCCATGAACAGGTGCCAGTCCGCGGCCGGGTCGGGGAAGATCTTCCCGCGCGGGCCGATGCCCTCGATCCGGTCACCGGGGCGCACCGTCCGCACCCAGCGCTCGCCGGGCCCGGCACCGTGCAGGACGACGTCGATCGTGATCATCCGCGCTGTCCGGTCGAACTGCCTGATGGTGTAGCGCCGCCGCACCGGCTTCCGGCCGTCGACGGCGACGAGCACCATGACGTCCTGCCCTGGCCGGTAGCTGAACCCGTCCAGCTCGGCGGCGGTCAGCCCCAGCCGCTGCATGTGCGGCGTGAGGGTGGCCGTGCTCGCCACCTGCAAGTGCAGCTTCCTGGTGCCAGCGAGCGGACCGGTCAGCTGAGCGAAGGGGTCATCCAGCGCGGCCACGACGGTCTGCGGCACGGCGTCGGTCATCGGGGTTTCCGCCTTTCTGCGCGGCAGGCCGTCGGCCGCCGGGGCTGTCATTAGGGCGACGGAACCGCAGGAGCCCCAGCGTATGCGAGTGCGCTGGCCCGACCGGAGGCTGGTGCCGACTGCCGTTTGCGGTCACAATGGGGGGCGATCAACGGCGATCGAGGTAGTGGTGGGCGTGATGAGCGAGTGGGCAGCGGACGACGTTGGCCTTCCGGTGCCGGTGCCGCTGTTGGTCAGCCGGGTCGTCTCGCTGGTGCCGTCGCTGACCGAGACCCTGGCGGCGTGCGCGCCCGGACTGCTGGTGGGGGCCACGAAGTGGTGCACGCATCCGGGCGATCTGGCCGTGACCCGCGTCGGCGGCACCAAGAACCCGGACGTCGACGCGATCCTCGCGCTGCGGCCCGATGTGGTGCTGGCCAACCAGGAGGAGAACAGGCAGCCCGACCTGGACGCGCTCCGCGCGGCCGGTCTGGCGGTCTGGGTCACCAGGGTCCGTGACCTGCCCGAGGCGCTCACCTCGCTGCGCCGGATGCTCACCATCGCGTGCCGCCAGCCGCGCCCGGCGTGGCTCGACGCGGCCGAGTCGGCCTGGGGCCAGATCGACGGCTGCGCCCCCGCCGCGGGCAGCCTGGCGGCCGTGGTCCCGATCTGGCGGCGCCCGTGGATGGTGCTCGGAAATGGCACCTTCGCCGGCGACCTGCTGGCCCGGCTCGGGGTGCGCAACCTGTACGCCGAGCACGCCGAGCGATATCCCCGCGTCGACCTGGCCGAACTGCTCGAGGCGGGGGCAGACCTGGT
>JBOHCP010000304.1:0-6524 GCA_050698875.1 Streptosporangiaceae bacterium
CGCGGGCAGTGCCGTCAAAACTGGCAAGCTGGTGGTCGATCCAGCCGGGCTCTTCGGCCGGCCGCGGCATCGACAGCTCTGCCTTGTGCGGACTGCGGTGCCCGTACTGGCGGGTGAACGTGTCCCCGTCGATCTCGCCCCTGGCGAGCTGGGCCAGTCCGACCACCGGGCCGAGACTGGCCAGGAGGCTCGCTCCGGCTTGCTGACCGGACAACAAGAGGGCCGCCTCTGCCTCGCCGATGAGATTCGTGAGCTTGGCGGGCGCCGAGAGCCACGCCGTCCCTCGGGAGGCGCGGCATTGAGCATGTCACCGCACTCCGCGAGGAGCGGAGCGACCTTGTCCTGCCAGAGGTCGATCAGCGCCTCGGCGTCGGCGACCTGGCCGATCTCGCTGCGCAGTCGCTCGCAGCGGCGCGGCCCATCGGCGATGAATTCCGGCAGGCGTTTCTGGCACGTCTGCACGCTTCGGATTCGGGTTGCCGCCATGGCCACCATCAGCCGGAAGACCTTCCAGCGGGGTAGCCGTACTCGCGGGATGTCTCCGATTGGGGGGAGCCTGCCGAAGACCGGGCCGACTAGCGCGATGAGCCTCTTTTGGGGGACCAGCCGATCAGGGCTTCGAGCGAGATCGTCAGGCTCACGTTCGCGTAGAAGCGGCCGCCGATCCGCCCGTAGGCTCGGTAGCCAGGCACACTCGGCGGGATGAGCATCGCCGACATGAGTAACTGAACGGCCGACCAGGTGGCCGGCGTCATGACGTCAGGGATGGCCTCGCCGAGATTGCCGTTGCTCCACAGGTAGTCACCGCCCAGGCTGTCGTTCCACTCCTCGTCCGGTCCGGCACCCCCGGGTACTGCGCCGCTGTCGCCAGCTTGTGCGGCGAGTCCGCCGGTCCCGCCACGGGCCGTGATCGGCCTGGCCTGGACCACGAAAAGCTCGTTGCCGGCCAGCGCCCACTCGACGTCCACCGGCTCGCCGTACAGTTCCTCGATCGCCAGGCCGACCCGGCCAAGCTCCCCGGCTTGGCCCGGGGGGAGCACCGCCGCCGCGCGCTGGCCCGCCGGGGTGTCCGCGGTTCGGGTGGCATTGCCTGCCGGTACCGTCATCGCCGCCTTGGTGCCTATCCGGTAGCTGGCTAGTTCCCCGGTGGCCGCGTTGATGATCGCGACGTCCGGGGTGACCTCGCCCGCAACGACAGATTGGCCGCGGCCCCAGTTCGACCTGATGAAAATCTCATCGCGTGAGCCACTCACAAGATCTTCGGTGACCATGACGCCCGCGGCGTCGGCGGGCACGAGTTGCTGCACGACAACCGCGATGCTCACATCACCTGGCGCGACGCCGCGGTCAGCGCGGTAGCCGATCGTCCGCGCTGACCACAGCTATGCCCAGCACCGCCTGACCGCGTCGAGCACGGTCGCGATCCGGGTCTACCAGGGGCCAGGGTCAGGCTGGGGACAGGGCAGCATTAGCTGCGCCGGTCTCCGGGAACTGGCAGTTCTCGGCCAGTGCCCGCCCCGTCGCAGCGCAGTCGTGGCCATGGTGGGGCAGGTGTTCAGCGACAACCCGCGCGACAGCACAGCCCCGATCGCCAGCGCAACGAGCCCGGCCACTTCTGGCAACTTCAGCGGCCTGTACCTGCAGGCCGTGCTGGTCAAGGTGAACAACGCCGCGACGCTGGAGAAGGTCAGGACCTACCTGATCACGCACACCCCCGAATCGGCCCTCGGGCGCCGCGCCGCGCACCTTCTGCGAGGCCCTGGAGGCCAGGGCCGTCATCGCCGACATCGTGCAGCGGCTGATCGACACCGCCGTGATCCTCACCCTGGTCGTGGCCGGCTGCAGTCTCGCCGTCAGCGTCGGCGGCAGCCTGGTGGAACGCAAGCGGCCCTTCACCCTGCTGCGGGTAGCGGGCACGCAGCTCGCCACGCTGTACCGGGTGGTACTGCTGGAGGCGGCGCTTCCGCTCGCCGCCGCCACGATTCTCGCCGGGGCCGTTGCCTACTTCATCGCGAGCACCACCGTCGAGGAGATAGCACCCGCCGGGACGCCTGTACCGGTGCCCGGCGGGGTCTACTACGTCACCATGGGCGCAGGCCTGGCCGGCGCGCTGCTGGTGATCCTCACGTCGCTGCCGCTGCTGCGGCGGATCACCGGAGCCGCCGGAGTGCGGTTCGAGTAACGGCGGCGCCGTCACCAGACCCGCCGGACCCGCCGCCGCGCGATCCGGTGAAGGCCGCCAGTTGCAGCTCCGCGCCGTCTCCCGCCAGCGCCGACGCACGACCTGGCCGCGTACCCGGCCGCAGATCCGGATGGCCGTCGACAGCCGGCAATGCGTCGTCACCCTGCCAGCGCATGACCCTGTGTCAGCCTCCTCGGGCGCAGCGCCCCACTCCGCGCCCCGCCGCGCCCGACAATCGTTAGATGCTCCTTCTGGAGGTATCAGTCTGGGAGCGCATCGGAAGGGTCAGGCTGGCGTCTGGCAGCGTGAACAAGCGGGTGCGACCTTACCAGTCTCGGCAAGAATGCGCAGGGGGATGCGCGATGGCTGGCGAACTGGCATCCGGATTGCGTGCTAGCGTCTCGCGGCCTGGCTGCCTTATCGGGCCGGGCGAGGTGGTTCGTCAGGGCCGGGATGGCTGAGATCTTGGCAGGGTGACTTGCAGGTCCTCGTCGAGTACCTGCAAGTCACGGACCAACGCCATCAACGCACCCGGTAGACCGGCGGCACGTCGAACGCTCCCGGCCCGCGCTGCGCCGAGCGGCCCTTGCAATACGGGCCGGGCGATGGTGACGCCCGAGGCGTCGTCGGCGAAACGGCCGTAGCAAGGGGCCGACCGGGCGGGGCCTATGCGTGAGGTACGTCGCAGGTACATGCGAGGTCCATGGCGGGTACGCAACAGGGACGCCGCCTTCCTACTGCAGTGGTCGGCACTCGCAGTCAGTTGCGGCGTTCGCGCACGGCACGAATCATGAGCCCGGACCATGGGCGAGTGCTGAGAGTTCGGGTGCTGACACCCATCCATTCCCCATCCCAGGAAGCCGCGTCCGCGGGCGGCGCTGGCTCCAGCGCCAGCATGCACAGGCGGGCCTATCCGGGTTCTCCCCGGATCAGCACACGTCGTCCGGATCTAGCCGCGCTGCGGCGATCTGAATCGTCCAGCCGCTGCCCCGCATCCCGGCGGTTCGCTGCCGCGCCAGGCCGTGCGTGCTGAAGACGCCGAGGAACTGGTACTCACGCGTGGCGGTCTCGGGGTCGTCCCGGTACTGCCAGACGACGTGTACCTCGGACACAGGCTGATGCTGATATTGCCCAGGGACGTGATTGGTCAGGGCCTGCGTGCTGTCCATGACTCCCCCTGATTGCTCTGTTGCCAAGCCAGGGTTCAGGGCTTGACCTCCCCCGTATCACCACTAACGCACTCGCCGGAGTGTTTGTTCACAGGCAGAGGTCAGGCGCGGCCGGGGACCATGGTCCCTGCCGGCGAACGCCCGCAAACCACCAGACTCGGCGGATCGGGGCATAGCGGGCGAGAGGAATGATGCGGGCACGCGAACCGCTGGGCTGGACGCGCACGGCGTGGACCGGGCCGTGTTCGTTGTCGCTCATCCCGCCAGTTTTGCCATCGCGGCCTTGAGCTCGCTCCGGGATCCGATCGAGAGCTTCCGGTAGACGTTGCGCAGGTGGTACTCGACCGTCTTCGGGCTCAGGAACAGGGCGGCAGCAGCTTCCCTGGTGGTGCGGCCGTCGGCGAGGCTGAGCGCAATCTGCAGTTCCTGGGGCGTCAGATCGTTGAGCGTTGTCGTGTCCCGCCGCCTGGCGGTCTCGCCGGTGGCGGCGAGCTCGGCCCGGGCCACGTCCGACCACGGGTCGGCGCCTAGGCGGTCGAAGATGTCGACCGCGGCGCGAAGATGCTCGCGGGCCCGGAGCCGCTGTCGCTCCCGGCGGAGCCGGGCGCCGTAGGCCACGTGCGTGCGGCCGGCTTCGAACCCGTCCGGCGTCTCTGCGTGCAGCCTGAGTGCCGTCTCGAAGTGGCCGCCGGACTCGCCTTCGGCGGCCAGCAGACCGCGGCATCGCTCCGCCCTGGCCTGCGCCCACGGCTGCGCCTTGGCGGCTGCTTCGCGGACAAAGTTCGCTGCAGCCTCGGCCGCCTCGCTGTCGCGGCCGAGGCGCAGGCAGGCTTCGACAAGCTCCGGCGCCGGCGAGAGGTCAACGTCCAGGATGTTGCGGGATCTGAGCAGGGCGTGCTGCTCCTTTAGGTGGGCGACGGCGGCCTCCGGCCGGCCGAGGCTTATCTCGAGCTCGCCGAGCGCGGCGACCGCCCCACTTCGGGCAGACCCAGGCCCATCTCGCGAGACAGGCCCAGCGCCTCGACCGCGTGCAGGCGGCTCTGCTCCGCCCTGCCTTGCCGCGCTTCCAGGTGTGCAAGCCTGGCTAGGGAATAGGCGAGGTCAGTGTGCTGGCCGGTTTCCCTGGCGAGACCGATCGCCTCGTGGAATCCGGCCTGCGCCTCCGCCCACCGGTCTCTGGCCGCCTGATCGGTCGCCACGTGGGCCAGCAGGAACGGCAGCACTCCGACCGCGGACGCGCGGCGCGCCACCACCAGCGCCTGGTCAGCCAGCGTCGGCCCGACGGCTGCCTCTCTCAGCCACAGTGGGCCCATGGCCGCCCAGGCAAGCAGGCGGGGATCATCGCGGAGCTCGTCGGAGTGCTCAAGCACCGCCACGGCCGCCCGGATGGCCGCCGCACCTCGGCCGCCCTCACCGGAGAAGATCAGCGCCATTCCCTGTGCGCTCAGCGCGAAGAAGGCCGGGCGGCCAGCCGGGACGTCTTGGCTGAGCGCGGCGGCGCGGTCGGCAGCCAGGCGCATCGTGGCGGCGTCACCGGCGTAAAACGATGCGTTGACGGCCTCCGCCAGGATGACTGCGCCCCGTGCGGGATCGATCGGCGCAGCCTGCTCCGCTGCGGCTAGGAGTATCCGCTGCGCTTCGCCGATAGGCCCGCGGCGGGCGGCAATATGACCGCGAAGCTGCTCGATCCGCACACCCAGTGCCGGCGACGTGGTGTGCCGCCGGGCCTGGTCCAGCAGCGCTGCGGCGTGCTCCGCGAGCCCCGCGAGCCAGGCGTCGTCGGCAGCCGCGCAGAGCATCGTGGCCTGCCTGGTCTCGTCGGTCGCGAGCTGGGCCGCGCGCTCGAAGGCGCGGGACGCAACCTCGTACGCGCTGCGCTGCCGTGCCCGCTGGCCCGCCTGCTCGAGGGCCGATGAAGCAGCGTCGTCAGGCCCAAGACAGGCGAGCCCGAGATGCCAGGCCCGACGGTCGGCGTCCGCGTCAGGAAACGCGCTGGCCAGGGCGCGGTGCAGGGCGCCGCGCAGCGGCCGGCGTATCTCCGTAGATGGCGGACCGGGCGAGCGGGTGCCGGAACTCGAGCCGGGAACCACGCACGGCGATGAGACCGGCAGCCTCGGCAGGAGCGAGGTCGGCGAGGTCCTGTCCCAGCCGTGCCGCCGCGCGAGCAAGCACCGCTACGTCGCCCCCGTCGATCGCGGATGCCAGGGCCAGGACGTCGCGGGTGCGCTGCGGCAGGGACCGGAATCGGTGCAGGTACACGCTGGCGACGCTGGAACCGATGGCGAGCGGCGCATCCGGGTGAAGGTCAGTCATGCGCCTGCGTTCGGCGCCAAGCTCGAGCAGTGCGAGCGGGTTCCCGCCGGTCTCACGATGCAGGCGGTCGGTCAGGTCCTGGCCGATTGGCCCATCCGCCTGCTGCCTGAGCAGGTCAGCTGCCGCCGCCCGGTCGAGTCCTCGCAGCTGCAAGGTCGCCAGGTCAGCGCCGTCGAGCAGCGAGGACTCTCCTTCGCGCACGGTCAGGACCACGGCGACCGGGTCGGCGATCAGCCGGCGGAACGCGAAGAGCATCGCGTCTGCGCTCGATCCGTCGAGCCAGTGAGCGTCGTCGACGAATACCGCGACCGGGACCGAGTCTGCGTACTCGGCCAGCAGGCTCAGCGTGGCCGCCCCGACCGCGAACCTGTCCTCGGTGCTGCCTGGGCGGAGTGCAAGCGCGCTCCCGAGCGCTGCCGCCTGGGGGTCAGGGATTGCGTCAATGCGCGGTAGGGCCGGCCGCAGCAGCTCAAACAGCCCGGCGAACGGGATGTGGGCCTCGGACTGCACTCCGCGGGCACGGAGCACCTTCATGCCGCCCGCTTGCTCCTCGGCGTAGGCGAGCAGCGCGGACTTGCCGATCCCGGCTTCCCCCACGATCGCGAGGACACCGCTGGAAGCAGCACGGGCGTCCGACAGCAGCCGGACGAGCGCCTGCTGCTCGTGATCACGGCCGAGCAACATGGCAGCGAGTGTACGGAGACACCCGGTACGAAGCCATGACGCCAGGGTCAGTACTAACGGGGCTTCGCCCCAGCCCGTCGAGGCATGTGCCGGCGGCTGATGCAGGCTGAATGGGCTCCGGCCGGAGCGAGACGGTGACAGCGTGTGTCCCGTGTATGGGCCGCCGCTGGCGGCAG
>JBOHCP010000305.1:0-6509 GCA_050698875.1 Streptosporangiaceae bacterium
CCCGGGCGCTGCGCGGCGGCCTCACCGCGACGCGAACGAGGGCCCGCCCGCCCGCCCCGCCGAGACCGGCCGCGGAGACGCCGGGCAGCCAGCTGCGCATGAATCAGACCGGCCCGCGCGGCTGTGGGACCTGGCGACCTGTCTGATCGCGGCGGGGGTCGTGGCCGTCTACACGGTGATCTCCGTCTTCCGGTACCTGCGCCGCGACCCAACCTCCTGGGACCTCGGCATCTTCACCGAGTACGTCAAGCAGTACGCGCACCTGAAGGCGCCGATCGTCGACATCAAGGCGGCGAGGTTCGATCTGCTCGGCGATCACTTCCACCCGATCGTCGCGCTCATCGCGCCGTTCTTCCGGCTGTTCCCGACCTCCATCACGCTGCTGGTCGCCCAGGCTCTGCTGGCTGGCGTGTCCGTGCTCCCGGTCAGCCAGCTCGGCCGTGAGCTGCTGGGAAACGCGTCCGGACGGTCGATCGCCGCGGCCTACGGGCTGTCCTGGGGCCTGCAGCAGATGGCGAACTACGACTTCCATGAGATCGCCTTCGCGGTGCCGCTGCTTGCCTTCTCGCTGTCTGCCGTGGTGCGCGGCCGCACCAAGGCCGCGGTGCTGTGGGCAATCCCGCTGGTCTTCGTCAAGGAGGACCAGGGCTTCACGGTGCTGGCCATCGGGCTGATTCTCGCGTTCGGCTATCGGCGGCGCGGCGCCGGCCTGCTGCTCGAGTGCTGGGGGCTGCTCTGGTCGCTGCTGGCCATCACGGTGATCATTCCGCACTTCAACCCGCAGCACAGTTACCACTACTGGACCGAGGCCGGCGCGTTCAGCCCGGTCGGCGGCCACCTCAGCGTCGGTGCACTGTGGTCGACCCTCAGCGACGGCGCGGCAACCAAGCTCCCGACGCTGGCCCTGATCTTGCTGCCGACCGCCTTCATCGCGCTCAGGTCGCCGGTGATCCTCGCCGCCCTGCCGAGCCTGGTACTGCGCGCCATCAACACCAATCCGTCCTACTGGGGCACGGCCTGGCACTACAACGCGACAGTGATGCCGATCATCTTCATCGCCGCGATCGACGCGATGGCGCGAATCCGCGCTCGCCGGCGCGGCGGGGTCGGCCAGCCCGCCGGGCCAGGCGAGCCGGTGGTGGCGAGCCCGGCCGCCGGAGCCGGCTGGCCGCGCTCCCGGCTCATCGCCGCGCTCGAGTCCGCCGCCGAGCGCTACGGTGTCGCGGCGATGGTCGCGATCTGTGCCGCGCTGGCCTTCCAGTTTCCGCTGAGCAGCCTGTGGACGCCGGCTACCTATTCGCTGGGCCGGCACGTGGCGGCCGAGAACAGGGCCATGGCGCTGGTTCCGGACGGGGCGAGCGTCTCGACCGACCTGGACCTGCTGGCCCCGCTGGCGTCCAGGACCGACACGTACTGGCTCGGCAAGGCCAGCACCAACCCGGCGACTCGCTACGTGGTGTTCGACACGCAGAGCACGGACTGCACGGCGTGGGAGGCGGTCTGCCTGTCGGCGCGGCCCGGCACCGTGCTGCCGTTCGTCGCTAGCCTGACCCACGGTGCGCACTACGAGCAGATCTACGCCAGCAACGGGGTCTTCGTGTTCCGCCGATCCGCCTAGTCAGTAGATCTGCATCGTGGTAAGGAACAGCCAGGAGACGACTGCCAGGGACGCCGCCGAGACAGCGACCACGCCTTCGTGCCAGCCGGGCCGGCGGCCTAGCCTGGCGAGCGTCCAGGCCAGCGGGAACAAGGTGACCAGGTACCTGGGGTCACTCGCCAGCGGCCGCCCCGGCCAGGACTCGGACAGGAACAGCAGGATGCTGCCAGAGGTATAGACGGCGTAGACCGGACGGGTCCGCACGGCGACCCAGATGCCCAGCGAGAGCCCGACCGCGACGAGCACAAGGTCGAACGTCCACCAGGCGTCGCTGCCGATCGGGCCGTGATTCACCGCCCCCGTCAGGCCGTGCCACAGCGTCTGCCACGGCGGGCTGAACCCGCGATCCCACCACGTCTTCTCGAGGGTGATGGGACGGGACCAGTCGTGGTAACGCAGCTGCCACCACAGCAGGTACCCGACGATGCCCGCGAGCGGCAGCAGGCTTGCACCGAGCCGCAGCGCAGCGGCGGACGCCAGGCCGCGCTGGGCTGGTGTGCCCACCGATCGGCCACGCCGGTCCTCGACCGTCTGGTGGATGGCCTCGACGGCCAGGGCCAGCGCGACGACGACGCCCATGCTGCGGGTGAGCGTGGCAGCGATCCCGACCAGGCCAGCCCACCACCACCGGCCGCGCCTGGCCAGGTAGAACGCGCCGACCGCGGCCAGCAGGAAGAGCGATTCGGAGTAAAGACCGAACAGGAAGACCGCGGTCGGGAAGATGGCGAGATAGAGCACCGCGCGGCGGGCGGTGGCCCCGTCGTACTCCCGCTCGGTCAGCCGGTAGAGGAGGACAAGGGCCGCCAGCAGGGCGCCGTTGGATACTAGGTACGCAGCTACCAGCAGATGGCCGAGGCACAGGTAGCCGACGGCGCGCACCAGCATCGGGTAGCCGGGGAAGAACGCAGCGGTACCGTCCGTGGTGCTGTACCCGTGCTGGGCGATATACAGGAACCAGTTGGCATCCAGCTTGTTCCAGTCGGTAATGGCGTTATGCCAGCCGTTCGTCAGCGGCAGCTGCTGTCCGTTCGGCATCGAGGACTGCTGCTCGCTGGTCAGGCCCCACGCGGCAGCCGCCAGCAGGAACAGGCCGATGCGCACGGCCCCGTACACGACCGCGCAATACCGTAGCGCGGGCAGCCAGTCGCGCGAGGTCTGCACGAGCGCGGGCCGCCGGGCAGCACGCTGGCCGCGGCGCTCGGTGCTGACGCGGAGGATCACGGCTTCTCCTGGCGATCGCGGTACGCCGATACGTGCCGCCGATGCTGCGGACAGCTTAAGCCGCTGGCGGCCTCAGAAGACCAGCGTCGTGAACAGGAACAGCCAGCCGACGATCGCCATCGAGGCTGCCGACACCGCCAGCACGGCTTCGTGCCAGCCGGGCCGCCGGCCGAGCCTGGCAAGCGGCCAGATCAGCGGGAAGAGCACTACCAGGAATCTCGGGTCGCTCGCCAGCGGCCGGTCCGGCCACGCCGCGCACAGGAAGAACAGCATGCTGCCCCACGCGTATACGGCGTAGACCGGCCGGGCCCGCACCGCGACCCAGACGCCCAGCGCGAGCCCGGCAGCCACGAGCGCGAAGTCCAGCATCCACCAGCCCTCGTCGCTCAGTGGGCCGTACCGAAAGGCCATGGTCAGGCCCAGCCAGCGCGTGTGCCACGGGGCAGTGAAGACGCGTCCCCAGATGCTGATCTCCAACCGCAGCGGCCGGTACCAGTCGTGGTAGCGCAGCTGCCAGAACAGCAGGTAACCGCCGACGCCGGCCAGCGGCAGCACGCTCGCGCCGGAACGGGCCGCTGCGGAGGCTGCTAGGCCGCGCCGCGGCGGGGCGCTGCCCGCCTGTCGCCGGTCGCCAACCAGCTGGTGGACGGCTTCCACCGCCAGCGCGAGCACCAGCACCACGCCGGTGCTGCGGGTGAGGGTGGCGCCCACACCAGCAAGGCCGGCCCACCACCACCGGCCGCGCCTGGCCAGCGCGATGGCCCCGACGGCGAAGAGCAGGAACAGTGCCTCGGAGTAGGTGTCAAACAGGAAGAACGCGGTCGGGAAGATGGCCAGGTAGAGCACCGCGCGGCGGGCGGTGGCCAGGTCGTAGTCCCGCTCAGTGAGCCGGTAGAGGACGACCAGCGCCGCCAGCAGGGCGCCGTTGGACACGAGGTAAGCCGCCACCAGCAGGTGACCGGCGGTCAGATAGCCGACGAGCCGGATCAGGGCGGGGTAGGCAGGGAAGAAGGCGGCGCTGTCGTTTCTGGCGCTGTAGCCGTGCCCCGCGATCTGCAGGAACCACAGCGAGTCCTGCTTGTTCCATCCGGTGATGGCGTTGTGCCAGCCATTGGTCAGGGCCGGGACCGCGCCGTCCGGTCCCACAGATGCGTGCTCGCTCGTGAGCCCCCAGGCGGCGGCGCCGAGCAAGATCAGCGCGATCCGCACGACCAGCTAGACGACCGCGCAGTACCGCAGGCTGGGAAGCCAGCTCCGGAACTCGTCCAGCCGCGCGGTCCGCCGCGCGATGACGGCACGGGCTCGGCTGGCGGTTGTGCTGGCGGTCACCGCTCTCCTGGTTACCGTGGCTCTGCTGCGCTCACCCTATGCGCCCGGACCCCATTCCGCGGCCCGCACCTCGGGGTTCTGTGGGTCGTCCCAGAGGTCAGCTCGGCCTTGCTTCCGCGTACGCTGTCTCCCATTGCCGTAGCTGGAGGTTGCCTTGACGTTGCGCATCATCATCGGGCTCGCGCTGACGGTCGCTGCGGCTGCGATCGCCGGCCGACGGTTTTGGTGGCTCTTCCAGATAGGCCGGACCGGGCAGCCTGCCCCCGAGCGCATCGAGGCGCTGCGCGAGCACCCGGCCAGGCAGGGCGAGACCCAGGTCACCGAGGTCATCGGCCAGCGGAAGCTGCTCAAGTGGTCGGTGCCGGGCCTGGCGCACGCGTTCACGTTCTGGGGCTTCATCGTCTTGCTGCTGACGATCATCGAGGCCTTCGGCTCGCTGTTCAGCCGGCACTTCGCCATCGTGCTGATCGGGACCTGGGCGTGGGTCGGTTTCCTCGAGGACTTGTTCGCGGTCCTGGTGCTGGCCGGAATCGTCACCTTCGCGGTAATCAGGCTGGCCACCAGCCCGAAACGGGACGGGCGGCGGTCGCGGTTCTCCGGATCCCACACCGGCGCGGCCTGGCTGGTGCTCCTCGGCATCTTCCTGGTCATCGCGACGCTGCTGATCTACCGCGGTGCGCAGGTCAACACCGGCGACTTCCCGTACCCGCGCGGGGCGTTCGCGTCGCAGCTCGTCGGGCACTGGCTGCACCCGGCGGGCGCGGCCAGCAAGGGCATCGAGACCACGTTCATCCTGCTCCAGCTCGCCGTGATCATGGCCTTCGGCGTGTTCGTCACCTACTCCAAGCACCTGCACATCGTGGTGGCGCCCATTAACGTGCTGTTCTCCCGCCGCCCCGACGGCCTCGGCCCGCTGCAGCCGATGCGCTCGAACGGGAAAGTGCTCGACTTCGAGGAGGCCGACCCCGACACCGACGTCTTCGGCATCGGCAAGGTCGAGGACCTGAGCTGGAAGGGCATGCTGGACCTGGCCACGTGCACCGAGTGCGGCCGGTGCCAGTCGCAGTGCCCGGCGTGGGTGACCGGCAAGCCGCTATCTCCGAAGATGATCATTCTGGAGCTCCGCGATCACGCCTTCGCCAAGGCGCCTTACCTGCTCGCGGACTCGGCGGAGGGGCGGGCGGGGCTGCCGGACGCGGTCCGGGCCGAGGCGGAGCGGCCGATCGTCGGCGACGCCGACGCCCACGGGGTTATCCATCCGGACGAGCTGTGGTCGTGCACGAACTGCGGCGCGTGCGTGGAGGAATGCCCGGTCGACATCGAGCACATCGACCACATCACCGGGATGCGCAGGTACCAGGTGCTGGTGGAGTCCGCCTTCCCGACCGAAGCAGCCACCATGCTCAAGAACCTCGAGAATAAGGGCGACCCGTGGGGGATGGGCGAGTCGCGGCGCGCCGACTGGATGACCGATCTGGACTTCGAGGTGCCCGTCGTCGACGGGAAGATCGGCGACGACGTCGAGTACCTGTTCTGGGTCGGCTGCGCGGGCGCGCTCGAAGACCGCGCCAAGAAGACCACCAGGGCGATCGCGCAGTTGCTGCACACTGCGGGAGTCAGCTTCGCCGTGCTCGGGCCCGCCGAGGCCTGCACCGGCGACCCGGCCAGGCGGATGGGTAATGAGTTCGTGTTCAGCATGCTCGCCCAGCAGAACATTGAGACGCTGAACGAGGCTGGGGCTCGCAAAATTGTCGCCAGCTGCCCGCACTGCTTCAACACCATCGCCCGCGAGTACCCCCAGCTCGGCGGCAACTACGAGGTGATCCATCACACCCAGCTGCTGGCCCGGCTGGTGGCCGACGGCCGGATCAAGCCGGTCACCCCGATCGAGGAAAAGGTCACCTACCACGACCCGTGCTTCCTCGGCCGGCATAACCGGGTGTTCACTCCGCCGCGCGAGATCATGGAGCACGTGCCCGGCGTGCGGGCGCAGGAGATGCATCGGTGCAAGGAGCGCGGCTTCTGCTGCGGGGCCGGCGGGGCGCGGATGTGGATGGAGGAGCGGATCGGCAAGCGGATCAGCACCGAGCGCATCGACGAGGCGCTGGGCACCGATCCCGACACCATCTCCACCGGCTGCCCGTTCTGCCTGGTGATGCTCGGCGACGCGGTCGCAGCCAAGCAGGGCTCGGGCGAGGCGAAGGACTCGCTCGCGGTCGTCGACGTCGCGCAACTGCTAGTCCGCTCGGTCCAGCCAGCGGCTACCGGGGCCGGCCCGGCCGCGGACGGGGCCGCCGGGTCA
>JBOHCP010000306.1:0-6503 GCA_050698875.1 Streptosporangiaceae bacterium
CAGCCGGCCCTTCGCGGTCACAACGCCATTGTCTGTCACATGAGGTGATCTTGCCGGCTCTAAGATCGAATCCGGCGCAACGACACGCCAAACCCAAGATCACGTTAGCCTAAGCGGCATTGCGAGCCCCGGGCACGGGACAAGTTGTAGCAGGACCGGCGGCGAAAAGCCAGTCGGCCAGCTCACCGCCAGGCCAGCATCATGATCAGCTAACTTTGCCGCAGCCCTGGACCTCAACTAGAGCAGCCGCAAAGGCGGGGGCCTAATCGGGGGCCAGCCAACAGACTCCGAGGGGCAATCTCCAGACCCTTCAGGACCCTTCGGTTTGCCCGGCGACCTAGGCAAATCCGCAGGTCAGCAGCCTAAGCCGCTGGTAAAGCTTGGTGGGCGGTACTGGGATTGAACCAGTGACCTCTTCCGTGTCAGGGAAGCGCTCTCCCGCTGAGCTAACCGCCCGAGGCGGAAGCGGGAATCGAACCCGCGTACAGGGCTTTGCAGGCCCTTGCCTAAACCACTCGGCCATTCCGCCACAAGCCGGCCCCGCTGGGGGGCCGGGCCGGTGCCGAAGAGCCGAGCGGACCGTCGGCACGCGTGACGACTTCCGGCACCTCGGAGCGGACGACGGGATTCGAACCCGCGACCCTCACCTTGGCAAGGTGATGCTCTACCAACTGAGCCACGTCCGCATGCTCCCCGGCCTGCGTCCACGCGCCAGCCGCACCGGGGTGCGTTCAGAAACTGTAGCCGATCCTGATCTCCGGGCAAACTCGCATACCCGCCGACGCCGCCCCGGCCGGCCTGGAGCCACCCCCGGGCCCGACGCGCCAGCCGGGCCCGCAGGCCCGCCGCCGAGGGCGACTTTGCGCTAGCGTCTGACCCGTGGCTGTCTGGATCAACGGGGAGCTGCTCCCCGACAACGAGGCCCTGATCTCGGTCTTCGACCACGGCGTGGTGGTCGGCGACGGCGCGTTCGAGACCGTCAAGGTCGCGTCTGGCCGGCCGTTCGCGCTCAGCCGCCACCTCGCGAGGCTCGCCTCGTCCGCGGCCGGGCTCGGGCTGCGCGCGCCAGACCTGGACCAGATCAGCGCCGGCGCGGCGGCTGTCATCAAGGCTTCGCCCAGGGTGCCGCTGGCCCGGATGCGCATCACCATCACCGGGGGCATCGGCCCCCTGGGATCGGAACGCGGGAAATCCGCCCTCACCGCCGTGGTAGCGCTGGCGGAGCAGCGGGCGCCTGCGGACTACGTCGACGTGGCCGTCGTGCCCTGGTCGCGCAACGAGTTTGGCGCCTTGGTTGGCCTCAAGACGACGTCATACGCGGAGAATGTCCGTGCCCTCGGCTACGCAGCCGAGCGCGACACCGGCGAAGCGATCTTCGCGAACACGGCGGGGAACCTGTGCGAGGGAACCGGGACGAATGTGTTCGTGGTCGTCGGCGGCAAGCTGGTGACACCGCCGTTGTCGGCGGGCTGCCTGGCCGGGGTGACCAGGGCTCTCGTGCTGGAGTGGGTGGGCGGCGCCGAGGAAGATCTGCCGGTTGATGCCCTGGCAGCTGCGGACGAAGCATTCCTGACCGGGACAACCAGGGAGGTGCAGCCGATCCGCAAGGTAAATGGCTTTAAGTTGGCCGCGGTCCCCGGTCCGGTGACCCGAAAGGCGGCCGAGGTATTTGGCACCCGGGCGGCGGAATCACCCGATCCGTGAAATGGCCAGGCCGCGAGCGGCATGGCCATATTCGGGGGGCGATTAGCGTCACGCTCGCCAGAGCAGCTCGTCCAGCTCGGCGTCGACGTCGATGTAGTCGGTCTCGTGACCAGGCGCGATGACCTCGTAGGTCCGGCTGAGGAACGCGGCAGTGGAGTCGCGCGGCGCCTCGAACTGCGCCTCGCCGAAGGGGGATGACAGCGCGATGTTCAGCAGTTCGCGGTCAGCACCCTCGGACGGCCACACCTGGACGTCACCCTCGCCCGCGGGTCCCTCAAGGCCGACCGCCAGCAAGTCGCGCGCAAAAATCCACTCGACAGGCTCGTCGGTCCCGACGTGGAACGCCATCCGGATCGCGTACGGGTCCTCGGCGCTGTAGTAGAGGCTCGCCACGAGCGGGACGGATCCGTGGTCGGGAACCACCAGGTTGAGGCCGAGTTCGGCGGAAACGGTCACGCTGCTGTTCATCATCGGGTCAGACCTTCTGCCTTGTCGTGTCCCGGATTGCCGGGCTTCACATATTGGTGCGCGGTTGCCCTCTCACATAGGACATCGCGTGTCCCGCTGAATTGGTTTCGCGGGATCTTGATTCCGCGAAAGAAGTCGCTCGTAACCTCGGGCACCGCTCGACAAACCGGCTGCGACGTGGTCAAACGCTTCTCGCATTTAAAACACCGACTTAGACGCGAGATCATCCCGGCGGGTAACAAGGTTGGGATGTGACCCTCGTCTCAGGCGGATCAGGAAGATCGGTAACCGCATTCGGCGTTGCGCCGCCCGCCCGCGATGACCTTGATATCCGCGTGCTTTCACGGTGGAATGCCGAGTCTGTCCTGGACAAGACAAGTCGGGTGCCACTTTTATTACTAAAAGAGTTATGTCCGGACTTTATTCTCTATTCCCGTTCAGGCGCCGTCGGGAGGTCGCGGCTGCCCGGGCAGCGCCCGCCCTCGGATCAGGACAGGCCAGCGCCGGCACGCCATGCGCTACGCTGAGATCGCTCTGCGGTCGGGATCACCCGGCTGGCCGTGCGAGACCTGCTGCGCCGCGCTTGGCGGCGCGGGAGGGGTGCCGCCCCCGCAGGGTGCTCGGGCGATTGGCTCAGCGGGAGAGCGCCTCGTTCACACCGAGGAGGTCGCTGGTTCGATCCCAGCATCGCCCACCAAGTTTTCGCAGTTCAGGGACAGTGTCAAGATCAATAAAAGAGCATCAAGATCGCTCGGGGGCCAATCTGGGGGTCATTTGCTCAGAGGTGGCAGATGGCGCGCGGTGAGGTCGTCTACTTCGACCACGGCGGCTCGGAGTGCAAGGACCGCTACCACAGGCGCTGCGCTGGCCGCTGGCGCGGCGAGATCAGCCTCGGCACCGACGGGACCGGCAGGCGCAGGCGGCGCAAGGTCTCGGCCAGCTCCAAGGCTGAGCTGGAGTCCAAGATGGAGACCGCGCGCAAAGAGCTAGCCGAGGGCGTCAAGTCGTCACCCACCTACACGGTGCAGGACGCTGTCGATGACTGGCTGAGTCTCGGCATGGGGGACAAGGCAGCCAAGACGATCACCACCCTGACCGAGATCCTGGCCCCGGTGACCAGCCAGCTCGGCCAGGCGAAGCTGCGCGATCTGACATCGGAAGATGTACGCAAAGCCTTGGTCAAGATCGCGCAGACGAGGGCGACCAGGACCGTTAGGGACACCCGTGCTGCTCTTGTCCGGGCGATCACCTTCGCCCAGGCCCGTGGCCTTATAGCGCGGAACGTCGCCTCCCTGATCAAGCCCCCGCCCGGCCAGTTGCTCGGTCGGCCGTCACGGGCGCTGTCGGCCAACCAGGCCTTCGCCATGATGCGAGCCGCAGAGAAGGACCGGCTGAACGCGTACGTGGTGCTCTCGCTGGCGACCGGCATCCGCACCGAGGAGGCACGAGCACTGCGCTGGGAGCACGTCGGCCTCGACGGTGATCCGCCGAGCCTTCGGGTCTGGAGCAGCGTACGGGCGCACGGCGACACCAAGACCCTGAAGTCCAGGCGGACGCTGGCGCTGCCCGAGCGGGCCGCGCAGGCACTGCGGGCGCACTTCGAGCTGCAGGAGAAGGAGCGCGCACACGCGGGCCAACTGTGGACCGAGACCGGCCTGGTGTTCACCACCGCGTTCGGCACCGCGCTCGACGCGGCCAACATACGGCGCTCGTTCAGGCGAATCTGCAAGGCAGCCGGGCTCGGCGAGAACTGGAGCCCAAGGGAACTGCGCCACACCTTCGTTTCGATCATGAGCGAGCAGGGGATAGCGGTCGAGGAGATCGCCCGGCTGGTGGGGCACACAGGAGGCAGTGGTGTGACCGAGCGCATCTACCGGAAGGAGCTGCGGCCGGTCCTGACAACCGGGGCCGAGGTCATGGACCGCGTCCTGCAGCCGAGGCGCAGAGTGGTGCGCCGCCGCCGGTCTGCCTGGTCCGACTAAACTTCGGTAACTCATCCGATACCCGAGGTTGCCCGTGTCTGCCCGTCGCCCGCGCGGCTGGCTCGCGTGGCGCGTGGCTGCGTGCCAGCGTTCTGGGGCGCAGAGCGGGGATAGACCGCCGCACTTCTCGCGGTGGCACCGTCCGGGCTGGGAAGATCGGCGCAGTGCTCTCGGTCGTCGCGAGCGTCATCACTTCCCTGCTGTGGCCAAGCGCGGCCGACGCCGCGCCACCGCCGACCAGGCCACCGGTTCGTCCTGTGATCGAGAGGCAGCGGCACGCGGCGCATCAAGTGCCAGGCCACGAGGACAGCAAGCACATCCGTGAGGATGAGGTGCCGGTCCCCGGCCCGCCAGCGCCATTCGTCCCGCAGAACCGCGCGATCCGGGCACGGTATTTTCCGCCCCGTCGGGCCGGGTCTACGGCTCGCCACCGCCGATTCCTCGCCCGCCGCCGGTCGTCCAGCAGGTCCGCGCGCCGCGCGCCCTATTTGCCGCCACGACGCGGTCGGGCCTACGTCTCGCCAGGCCCGGTTCCTAGCCGGCCAGTTGCGCCGCAACCAGTAGACAGTGAGCCTGGCGATTAGAATAGGCGTGCTATTACACTCGCTGGCGTGGCACAGAGCGAAGCTGACCGCCTGATCCTGGCGATGCTCTCGGGGGGTGGCTAGCCGCCGGGTGAAGTTCAGCGAGCTGCAGTGCATGAGCGAGCCGAGGCGATCGCCGGGCTGCGCGAGGTCGCTGGGAACCGGACGGACTCCTTGCCGAGCAGGCGGGCGTACTGATGGGCGTCGCGCCGTCGAAGCTGATCCCTGAGGAGATCGAGCGCTACAAGCGCATGGCCGAGCTGCTGATCGAGGCCGGGGCAGATGAGGCGCTGATCCCGCAGTGGACCGAGGTCGGCCGGAAGCGGGCCGAGGACGCGAAGGCGATCCCGTACACCGGAGCCAGGCACCAGTAGCAAGCGAAAGCCCCGACCAGACACGCCAGCCGGGGCCTCGCCGCCACTGCGGCCACACTGGTCAGGTGCTTACCTTGCATCCTTCCTTGACACCCAGGAAGCAGCCCATGTGCCCCTTGGCCTCGCTGTTCTTCCACTGCGGGGAATCGACTAGGGCGACGGCGGGGATGAAGCTGCTCGTGATCCCCCCGGCTTCCTCCTGGCACGGCGCAAACGCAGCGGTCTTGCCGTCCTGGTTCACCGCGTCGAGGTAGGCGAACTCCCCGATGGTCTGGCCGTACCGGTAGGCGTGGCTACTGGTCATGCTCTGCTCGGGGCTGCCTCCGCAGGCCGTAAATTCCGGCGATGAGGGCGAGCGCCGACAGGACGAGCGCCAATCCGCTTCATGTTCAGCAGCTCCCCAGACCGACCGAGTTCGCGCCGTACTCGGCCTGCGCCTGCGTGAACTTGTCGTACTCAAGCTGATCGACCATGGAGCCGCAGGAGAACCCGCCCTCGGAGGTCTGGTAGTTCTGCGCGTCGTCGGCAGCCTGCTGGTTCCAGTTCACCGTGATGTTGTTCACGGCGAAGGTTGCGTCGGCGGCGCTGAACTGGTCGTACTCAAGCTGCCCGATCAGCCCCTGCTGGGAGAATCCGGGTTCGGTCGAGAGGTAGTTCTCGGCGTCCTGGATGGCCGACTGCTGGGATGCGGTGTACTGCGGCGCTGCGGGAGCAGGCGCGGGCGCGGGAGCTGCGGGAGCCGCAGGGGCGGTGGTTGCGGTTGCTGCTGGCGGCGCGGACGTGGTCTGGCTGGCCGGGGAGGACGCGGCCGAGGAAAGTGCCGTCACTGCTGGCGGCGTTGACGACTTGCTCGCGGCCGGAGTCTTGGGGCTGCCGCTCGATGCCACTGCAGCGATCACGATGATGAGTACGATCGCGCCGACAACGCCAAGGATGATGTTGCGGGCTCGGTGTGACTTCCGGGGCGGCCGTGGGGGTCGGCCGTTCGTCGGCTGCTGCTGCCATCCCTGCTGTGAATTTGGGCCGTACGGCGGTGGTCCCTGCGGCGGACCGTGCTGCTGGCCGTATCCGGGCTGCTGCTGCGGATCAGGATTCGGGAAGAACTGGGGCTGCTGCTGGTACGGCGGCTGATAAGGCTGTTGTGGTGCGTTCGGGTCATTCGGACCGTCGGTGGTCATTTTTCCCTCCATCGTGTTGCGATATGTTGACGCGGAGTAACTGTCGGCGGTTTACGCGGTTACGTGGTGACTGCGGCTATGACCGGGTGCTCGGCCTCCTCTCTGAACTCGACAGCCTCGACTAGTGCGGCCATCAGCTCCGGGACGCAGACGGGCCATGGTTCCCCGGCGACTGCGAGCTTGATTTCCAGGTCGGCTGCGACGACGACGCCC
>JBOHCP010000307.1:0-6500 GCA_050698875.1 Streptosporangiaceae bacterium
CAGCTGCCTGAGCAGGCCTGCCCCTTCGGCGGAGCCGCGGTCATAGAAGGCGAAGGCGACGTTGTTGCGTTTCAGCGTGTCCCGCAGCTCGAACGAGACTCGATCCCAGTGGTCGCCGACGATCCGGACCAGGGTGAGCCCCGGAGTATTGAGCCGGGTCCAGGCGACCAGGGCCTCACCGATCACGGGGTAGAGCAGATGTTCGCGGGGCCGCCACGGCTTGGTCAGGTAGTAATCCACGCGGCCCAGTGCCATGCCGCGGGCGATCACTTCGAGCATGTTCGGGTCGCTGTAGTTGATCAGCAGGATCCGTTTGGCACCGGGATGTGCGGACCGGCTCCGCGCCAGCAGTTCCGAGCCCGGCATCGCGCCCAGGGCTTCAGCGCAGATGATCACGGCGACCTGCTCGCCCAACTGGCGCAGCGCACCGAGCCGCTCCAGCGCCGCCCGGGCCGAGGTCTCGCCCATGACCCGGAAGTCGGCCTGAAAGCGGCGCTCGAGGTCGCCGACGAGCATCTGCACCGCAGCCGGGTCCTCATCGACGACGAGGAAGACTGGCTGGGCGACTGTCTCGGTCATGACAGCATCTCCTCCGCCGCGGCCGCCATCAGTCCGGAGAGAACGCGCATAACCGGCAGCAGCTTTCAGGCCGCGGCGACCGGACCGAGCTCGACACCGGCGAGTTCGGCGTAGATGAGGAAGCGGAACGGGTCCTGGAGCTGGTGACGCTCCATCAGCCGGTACAGGGCTTGGAGACGCAGCCGCGCAAGATCGGCATTGTGCGGGTGACGGGTCAGGCCAGCGGTGGCGATCTCGAGAGCGAGCGCGGCGTCGCGCTGCGCGAGCAGTGCCTGTGCAGCGTCGGCGAACCGCTCTGGCTCGCCGCCGGCCAGCAGGTCAAGCGCTGCGGCGCGCTCGGCCGCGCTGACCGGCTCCAGGCCGGATCCGTCTGGCTGCCAGTAGCCGGCGTGCTGCTGGAAGAGCCGCTGCACGAAGTGCTCCCGAATGACCAGGAAGGGTACAACCGCCGCGGGGTGATCGCGCAGCGTCTCCGGCAGCAGGTTGGCTTCGAGCACTTCGGTCAGGGCCTGCTCGCGGCGGATGCGGGCGAGCGACTCATCTTGCAGTTCGGTGAGGGCACTGAGCAGGCCCGGGACGGTCTCGGCGGTGAACAGCTCGGTCAGGGCGGTGTGGCCGTGCACCAGCTGCCGCGGCCCTATCTGGGCTATCAGCGCGAGCGCCTCGAGCAGCCCGGCGGGTGATCCCTCGGCGAAGAACGGCGCGCCCAGGTACGGCATCATCACGTCGCCGGTGAACAGCACGCCGCTTGAGGGAAGGTACGCCATGAGCGCGTCGCTGGTCTCACCGCCGGTCGCGGGGTACAAGACGAACTCCGTGCCGCCGATCGACACCGGGGTGCGCTCCGAGATCAGCTGATCCACTGCTATCTCCGGCGGCCTGCCATCAGCGGGGCTGCCGCCGAAGCCGGCTCCTTCTCCGGTGAAGTAGCGGAACGGGAACACATTGCCGTGCTGCCGCTGCAGTTCGGCGGGGAAGCCGACCTGAGCGATCACCCTGGTCGCCGGCCCGGTGAAGGCCCCGATGCCACCGGCGTGGTCGAAATGGGCGTGCGTCAGGATCACATGGCTGATGTCGCCTGCATCAATGCCAGCGTCGGCCAGCGCCGCCCGGACCCGGTGCGGGGCCGTCCCGGCGTCGATCGCGACCACGCCCGCGTCGGTCCGGACGAACGCGAAGTCGCCGAAGTCGTAGGCCTGCGCCACCTGGATCCCCGGGGAGACTTCGGTTATCCGGGGTGCGGCCATGTGGAATCCTTCGGCCGCGCTCATCCAGCCGCCGCTGAACTGCAGACTGGTCTGCGGAGGGGCCGAGGACAAGCCCGAGGCCTGGGCCGCCTTCGCTGCCATCTCTTCCTTGCCCGCCGCGGCATAGGCCGAGGCCAGCCCGTGGTAAACCGCGCGGATCATATTGCTCGGGAACTGGTCGCGGACGGCGAGCACGAACTCCATGTCAGCGATCGCGTGCTCAGCATGACCAGCTGTGGCCGGCAGCCCGGCAAGCGCGAGGCCGCGGTAGTACTGCGACGGTCCCAGGTCCCGGCTCGCCGCGTTGTCCAGTTTGGACACCCCGGCAGCGATGTCCTGGCCGGCGCGGACCTGGAAATAGCCAGCCAGCGCCAGCGGAAGCACCTCATCCGGCTGGCTGGCAGCCAGCCTCTGGAAGAACTCCGCTCCTTCCTGATCCGCGCCGGCCGCGGCCAGCACGGTCGCCAGCGTGACCAGCGTCGCCCGGTCAGCCCCCGGCCAGCTGGCGGCCTCCTTCAGCGCTTCCGCATTGCGGTCCCTGACGATCTGCGCTGACATGTCCGTCCCCTCCCCGTGTCGCCATGTTTGTGTCACTACCGGATCCGCCGAGGCTGGACGTAGTTCGACTTCGCTCTCGCCGGTTCTCCGGCCTCCGCCTCGTCGGCTCCCAGGCTGGCTAGAGCGGGTTGCGCGGGCAGGAACAGGCCTTACAGCACCGCCCTGACCGCGGCGACGTCCCCGGTGACAAGTGAGCCCACGGCGAGGACGCGAAGAATTGAGTTGGTCGCCGCGTGCTGCGGCGACTGACCCAGGATGGGTTGGCCTAGACCTCTGATTTTAGGCGCGGCCGCGTAGGCGGCGCCAACCGACTGGTGTGCGATGGCGGCTACACTGGCCGGCGGCGCAGTAAGCCGTGATCAGTACGCCGTGATTCGCAGTGATCTTGTGGTGGCCCGGCGACCTGGCGGCGCTATGCCATGCGAACAGGTCACTGCGTGTGATCGGCTCGGCGCCGGTGTCGTGACCGGACGCGCGGCAGGTCCTGTTGTCTGGCCGTAGGCGTGTCTCTGGCTAACCGGGCATCGGTCTGTGCCAGCGCGCCGCTGCCGTCTGACCGGATCGGCGGTGGCGCGGGTGCTGGCTAACGGCACGCTAACGGGGTGCTCACGGCATGCTCTTACGGTGCGAAACACCGGCCCGGAGATGCCCTGCTGCTGATCGCGGCCCGCACGGTCGCGCTGAGCATGGAGGAGCAGTCGCATAACCAGCAGGCCGGCCGGGACTCGGCGCCGGCCACCAGATCCCTGCCGGGCACCTGATCTGGACGCTGAACGGCCACCGATGGAGACGTGGCGGACGTCCTCCTGGTGCGGTAGTGCGGGCTTGGTGTCCCAAACGCATCCAGAGAGGACGTCCTTGTGAGCAAGGGCCCTAGCGGCACGAGGCGGGGAGACCGTCGGCGGAACGCGCGGCTGGAGAGGCTGCGCGGTTTGCTGCCACGCGGCGGCGCGGTGGTCAGGATCGACCTGGCGGATGAGAAGCAGGCGATCGCGGTGATCGGCCACGATGCGCAGGTGCTGGCCCGCAAGACGGTCCGGGTGAAGGCGTTCCGGCTAGGCGAGTCGCTGGACTGCGCCCTGGCCAAGGCCCGGGAGAAGGGGTTTGCGCAGGTGACGGTGGCCTGCGAGCCGACCGGGCCGCGGAGGCTCCCCGAGGAGCTGGACGAGACCTGGGCGCACCTGCGCCACCTGGGCCGGCGCCGCTCGCAGCTGATCACACAGGCCACGGCGTCGGCGCAGCGGATCCGCGACTTGTTGTCGGTGGCCTGGCCGGTGGCGGCCGAGACGTGCGCGCAGCCGCTGGAGTCGCTGACCTGGCTGACGGCGATGCAGCTGGTGACCTCGCGGTGCGGCGGGCCGGGGGTAGTCCAGGCACGGGACGGGCTCGGCGTGAAGATCACCAACAGGGCGGTCCTGGTAAATACGGCGCCGCCACGGGGCGGCCGCCAGGACGGACGCGGGACGGATGCCGGTGACGGTCGCACCTGCCGGGTAGTGGGCCAGGCTGTGGCCGGTGCCGACGGCAATCTGCAGAACCCGGCTATGCGCTCGCTGCCCGAGCCACTCCCGGCCGCCGCCGAGCCAGGTCTGCTCGAAGAAGGCAACCTGCCTGTCGTAGCTGGGCGCGGACTTGTTCCAGACCTGACTTGCCGGACCGCCGGAGTCTGGCTGGCCGCCGATAACGGAGAGCGCGCCGAGTCAGCGCTCGCCGGCAACTCGCATACCTGTAAACACAAGAAGGATCAGCGTGGCGGGGCCGATGGTGGGCCAGCCTGCGGCGTGAGCTGACATGTCCTCGTCGTGCGTAGGCGAATCAGCAGAGTTACCGCGAGCAGCACAACCGAGAGCAGCGCAATGAGGCTGCGGTATGGCGCGAGGAATGACAGCACGCCGGCTGCCCCGAATACGGGGATCTCCAGGGGGTTGCACACGGGGCAGGCCATCGTGAGGGTGCCAGCGGCTCCGCCTACTCCTGTTCCGGTCTTGGCCCAGCGGCGGCCCTTCCTGGGCTGGCCGGGCGGAACGAAGGTCGCGGCAATGAGTGCTATCAGCGGTGGCGACAGGATGAGGGTGACGTAATTCCACCACTGGACGGGCACGATCCGGCCTACCGAGGCGCCGGGCAGGGTCTCGCCGGCGACACCCATGATCAGCAAGGCGGCCAGGTGGCTCCATCCCGCCACTTTCCATTGCCGCAAGGAGGAAGCGGCCAGCCGCTGGATAGCTGCCCATCGCTCGAGGGTGACCGGTCTGCGCCGTTCAGTCATCATCAGTGCCTCCCGGCAGGCCCGCGGCCGGCTCCGGGTCCTCCTTGCCGCGGGCGATAAGCCGCACCACCTGCTGCTGCAGCGCCGCGCCCATGAAACGAGGTGCGGCAGCCCGCACCAGCCGGGTGCCCGCGGGCCCGGACAGGCCCGGCAGGGACGCGGCCAGTAGCCCGAGCCACTGACCGGCGGCCATCATCTTTCCGGCGGCCGGCACTGCGCTGGCCAGGTCGGCGCCGAACAGTGCCCGGCCCACGACGTCAAGGGCGACCGCGCCCTGGGGTGCATGAGCTTGTAACCTCAGGTGTGGTGCGCCACGAGGCGCTGGTAGTCCGGATGGGCGTGAGAGACGCTCATTGGTTCGCCGTCGTAGCGGTGGATTAGAGCTGGAGGAAGTCTGAGCCGGGGATCGCCGGGGAGGACGGGAGCAGCCTCGACGAAGTCGTGTCGGCTCAGTACTGCCGGATGAGCCGGGCGCGGTGAGCGAGGCGGGAAGGTATACGCGAGGAACCGGTTGCGTTACGCCTCTTGAGAGGTTGCCAGCTCTAACCCGGTGGATTCGGGCTGGTGCGCGGTGCGTATCCGCTCTCCATTCAGGGCGGAGAACTCCCGCTCGGGTTTCACGCGCCTGGGGTGGGAGGTCACGATGAATTGTCTACGGCGTAGTCGTGGCGAGGCCGCAGGGGTAAAGCCGGGTACCTAACCTGCCAACCGGATGCCGGTGAACGTGGGAACCATCCGCGTGCGTTCCGCTTGCCGCTCCCGGCCGGGGAGATGAGTTGCGGATAGGTGCGATGCCTGCTGAAGGCGCGGATGGGGCGGAGCCGCCGTAGTACTCCGAGCCGGGGAGAGCCCGTGCACATGGGGAAGGGCGGCAGCGTGTCAGTCAGGGAGAGGATTGCAATGCCCGAAGCCGCGTCGGCGAATGCCGGCGCCGTGAGGTGGCCGAGTGCAGATTCGGCGTATTTCACGGTACGGGAGATGCAGATCAAGTTGCACCGCTGGGCGGGAGAGGATTCTTCCCGCCGGTTCGGTGACCTGTTCAACCTCGTTTATGACCCGGCGTTCCTGGTGCACGCGTGGGAGCGCGTGTCCTCGAACGCGGGGGCACGGACCCCGGGGATCGACAAGGCCACGGTGGCCGGGATCGAGACCTGGGTCGGGGTAGAGGAGTTCCTGGGCCAGATCCGGGACTTGCTGAAGTCGGGTGAGTTCGGGCCGGTCGAGGTGCGGCGGGTGATGATCCCGAAGGGAACATCCGGGAAATTCCGGAAATTAGGAATTCCCACCGTCGCTGACCGCGTGGTCCAGGCCAGCCTCAAGGCGGTGCTCGAGCCCATCTTCGAGGCGGACTTCCAGCCGTGCTCGTACGGGTTCCGGCCTAACCGGCGCGCACATGACGCGATCGCGGAAATCCACTATCTGTCGTCCAGTCCCAGGAACTATCACTGGGTGCTTGAGGCAGACATCAAGGCCTGTTTTGACGAGATTTCGCATTCGGCTTTGATGGATCGCCTGCGGCGGAGGATCAAGGATAAGCGTGTTTGCTCGCTGGTAAAGTCGTTCCTGAAATCCGGGGTCCTGACCGAGCCCGGAGACCGGGAAGAGACGCTCACAGGGACTCCCCAGGGCGGGATCCTATCACCGCTGCTCGCCAATATCGCCTTGTCCGCGCTGGACGATCACTTCGACCGGCAATGGCGTCAGGAGATGGGCAGTTACTATCAGCGGTCCAGGCGCAGAAAGAACGGCCACGGCAACTGGAAAATCATCCGTTACGCGGATGATTTTGTCCTGATGGTGTCCGGGCAACGGCACCACGCCGAGGCGCTGCGCGAGGAGGTTACGGC
>JBOHCP010000308.1:0-6495 GCA_050698875.1 Streptosporangiaceae bacterium
CTGCTGTCCGGTTCGCCGGCCGCCGCGGGGACGGCTCGCTGGGCGAGACGCTCGGCCATGGCCCGACCCGGCCCGGGCTTGCAGCGCCGCGGCGGCAGCCGGCCATCAGGTTCACTGGGTACCGCGGGGACGGCTCGCTGGGCCGGACGCTCGGCCATGGCCCGACCCGGCCCTGGCTTGCAGCGCCGCGGCGGCGGCCGGCCATCAGGTTCACTGGGTACCGCGGGGACGGCTCGCTCGGGCAGACGCTCGGCCATCCGCCGACGCGGTCACGGTCCTTGCGACCCACGCGGCTGCCGGCCATCCGGTTCGGCCTGCCGCGCGGTGGCACGGCGAGGGGACCATGGCTGCCGATGGGTGCCAGCCGGTCCGCGGTACCGGTCGCCGGGACCGGACCGGTGCCCAGCCTGAGATTCGCGGCCCGGCCCGCGCCCCTAGCGCGGCGCACCGCGGCGGTGCCCCGATTCGGCCGCAAGCCGGCGGTGCTGCGCCCGGCCAGGCTGTCCTCAGGCGCGGTGCCCGGCGGCGTGCTGACCGAGGCTACGTTCGGGGCCCGGCCACGCCGGCCGACCCCGCGGCTGCGGCTGTCCGGCGGTGCACCCGGCATGCTGGGCGGCACTGGCCGCGGCCCGCGGCTTGACAGGCCGCCAGGCCGGGCCGGCCGGCAGCCCCGGTTCAGCTACGGCAAGCGTTCGCCGCTGTCAGTTCTGGCCGGCCACCCGCTCGGCCGCCGTTTCGGCGGCCGCTGGCTGGCCCGCTGGCACGCCGGCAGCCGGTCGGGCGGGTGGCTGCTCGGCAGGCGGCCGGGAGCGCAGCGATGATCCCGGCATCGAGGTGGCGGCTGGCCGGGGTGGCGGTGATCATCGTCGGGCTGCTGGGCGTGCTCGGCTTCCGACTGTGGTACCTGCAGGTACAGACCCGCGGGATCTACGTGGCGCTCGCCAGCCAGGACCGGATCAGGGACATCGTGCAGCCTTCGGTGCGCGGGGAGATCCTCGACGACAGCGGGCAGCCGATGGTGCAGAATCAGTCCTCGCTGGTGGTGGCGGTCAACATGTCGGCCGTGTCGCAGCAGTCCGATGGCGGTACCGCGGAACTAGCCAGGCTGGCGCGGGTGCTTGGCATCAGCGACGCGGTCCTGCAGGAGCGGGTGCGATTGTGCACGGTCGGAGTGCATCAGCCGTGCTGGCCGGGCTCGCCCTACCAGCCGATCCCGGTCGCCCAGAACGTGTCAGAGCAGATCGCGCTCGCGGTGCTGGAGAACAAGGCGTCGTTCCCCGGCGTGTCTGCGAGCATCCAGCCGACGATCGAATACGACCAGCCGATCTCGACCGCGGCGGCTCAGGTGCTCGGCTACCTGCAGCCCATCACCGCACAGGAGGTCAAGCAGCTGCACGTGCCGGTCACCGGGTTCGCCGGCGACGACCTGGTCGGCCAGTCCGGGCTCGAGGCGCAGTACGACAAGCAGCTGCGCGGCACCACCGGGATCGACGAGGTGGCCGTCAACGCCAGCGGTCAGGTGACCTCGACGATCAAGGACGTCAAGCCGCAGGCCGGCGACGACCTGGTCACGAGCATCAACGGCAATGTCCAGCTGGCGACCGAGAGCGCGCTGCAGACGGCGATCGAGAAGACCCAGGCCGAGGGCAACACCCAGGCCACCAGCGGGGCGGCCGTCGTCATGACGACGACGGGCCGGATCGTGGCGCTGGCCAGTTACCCCACCTACAACCCGAGCATCTGGACCGGCGGCATCAGCGCGCAGCAGTTCAGCCAGCTGTTCGGCACCGGGAACGGCGAGCCGATCCTGGAGCGGGCCACTCAGGGCGAGTACTTTCCCGGCTCCACCTGGAAGGTGACCACCACCACCGCCGCGGTGAACGCCGGCTACTCCCTGGACGCCAACTACGACTGCCCGGCATCGATCAACGTCGGCGGGCACGTGTTCAACAACGACTTCGGTGACGGCGGGCAGATGTCCCTGCACACCGCGCTTGTGCTGTCGTGCGACACCGTCTTCTACAACTTCGGCTACGACATCTGGCTCAAGGACAACCGCCAGTTCGACGACGTGACGAGCCCGAGCTTCCCGGTCCAGGAGATGCAGCAGACGGAGCTGCAGTGGGGATTCGGCAAGCCGACCGGCATCGACCTGCCGGGCGAGTCATCCGGCACGGTGCCGACGCGGGAGTGGCTGTACTACTTCTGGAAGGACAACGCGCACACCGGCCAAAACTGGTGTAAGAACGGCGACCCGAACGGCAGCTACGTCCAGCAGATCGAGTACCAGGACTGCGTGAGCGGGAACGTGTGGACGCCCGGCCAGGCCGTCATCTCCGCGATCGGCCAGGGCTACGTCTCGGTGACACCGCTCCAGCTTGCCAGCGCGTACGCGGCGCTGGCCAACGGCGGCACGCTGTACAGCCCGCGCATCGGGGCGGAGCTGCTCAGCCCGAGCGGCAAGTCCGTGCAGCAGATCACGCCGCCGGTGGCCGGGCACCTGCCCGCGACCGCGGCGACGCTGGCCTACATCAGGAGCGCGCTGCAGGGCGTGATTACCCAGGGCACCGCCGCGGGCGCGTTCGGCGGTTTCCCGCTCGGCCAGGTGTGCGTGGCCGGCAAGACCGGCACAGCGCAGGTTGAAGGGCGGCTGGCGACCTCCAACTTCGCGTCGTTCGCGCCCTGCAACAACCCGCAGTACGTCGTTGTCATGATGATTCCCAACTCCGGTTTCGGTGCCGACGTCTCGGCCCCGGCGATCCGGCAGATCTGGGACTCGATCTACGGGCTGGAGGGCCACCCGCCGGCGCTGCAGAACGGCCAGCTCCCGCCCCCGCCGCACATCAACGGCGCCGGCGTGGTCGTGCCGACCGCGGCCAGCCAGCTCGGCAGCCTGCAGCAGGTCGCTGGCCTCGCCGGCCTGGCTGCCGGGCTCGGCCTGGCCGCCGACACCGAGCCGGGCGGGCGGCCGCTGGGCAGGCCGGGATGACCAGGGGGAGCGGATCCGATCTGGCGAGCCGGCGGGTAGCGTCGCCGGTGCCGGGTTCGGCGAGCTACCGGGGACTCGCGCCGGTAAAGCTGGACGGCGGTAGCGCTCATCGGGGCCCCTACCCGCCAGGGCCGAGCCTCGGCGGTGGACCGCAACGGGTGCGCAGGTTGCTGGGGCAGGTCTTCGGCCCGGGCTCGCCGCTGCGTGACCTCGACTGGTTCCTGCTGGCCATCGTGCTGGCTCTGATGGCGCTCGGCACCCTGCTGGTATGGTCAGCGACGGACACGTCGGGGCTGACATACCACGATCCGTACCTGATCAGGCAGGGGCTGAACATCGCCATCGGCCTCGTGCTGATGGCCGCGGTGAGCATGCTGGACTACCGCCAGCTCCGGCTCTACGCGCCGATCGTGCTCGTGGCGTCCTGCCTCGGCCTGCTCGCCGTGCTGTCGCCGCTCGGCAGCGTGGTCAACGGCGCCAAGTCCTGGATCACGCTGCCGGGCGGGTTCCAGATCGAGCCCTCCGAGTACGCCAAGATCGCCGTCGTCTTCGTCGGGGCGATGCTCCTCGGCGAGCTGCGGTCCGGCCAGACCAGGCCGGGGCCGCGCGCGATCGCGAAGGCAGCCGGCCTGTCGCTGATCCCGCTGGTCCTGGTGGTAGCCGAGCCGGACCTGGGCGTGGTGATCTTGCTACTGGCGCTCATCGCGGGCCTGATCGTGCTGTCAGGCGTCCGGTTGCGCTGGGTTGCCGCGCTCACCGTCGGCGGCGCGCTTGGCGTGGTCGCGGTGGCCAAGCTGCACCTGCTCAAGAGCTATCAGGTCAGCCGGCTCACCTCGTTCCTGCATCCGAGCCAGGACCCGCGCGGCACCGGCTACAGCGCCTTCCAGTCCAAGATCGCGATCGGCTCCGGCGGGCTGACCGGTCAGGGCCTGTTCCACGGTCAGCTGGTCGCCGGCGGCTTCGTGCCCGAGCAGCACACCGACTTCATATTCGCGGTGGCTGGCGAGGAGATCGGCTTCGTCGGCGAGCTGGTCGTCATCGGCCTGCTCGCGCTGCTGCTGCTGCGCGCGCTGCACATCGCCGTGCGCGCCGACGATCAGTTCGGCATGCTCGTCGCCTCGGGCATCGCGATCTGGTTCGGCGTCCAGTCGTTCATCAATATCGGCATGACGATCGGCATCATGCCGGTGACCGGCCTGCCGCTGCCGTTCGTCTCCTATGGCGGGTCGGCCGTCTTCGCCGACATGATCGCGATCGGCGCGCTGCACTGCGTGCACCGGCACAGATCGGTCTTCGCCCACCGGTAGCGCGGCCGTCACCAGCCAGCCGCCCACCTGATGGTCCGGCGGGAATAACAGGTGCCAGTCGGGCGTCACCCTGACCCAACCCGACAGGGTGAGCGGCGTCAGCCCGTTCGGGCGCGGTCGCGCCGGGCAGGCGCCTGCTCGGCTCCGGTGGCTGCCTGCTCGGCTCCGGCGGCTGCCTGCTCGGGTCCGGCGGGGGCTGGCCCGGGCCTCGCGCGGCGGCGCTCCAGCGTGACCGCGACCCAGCCGCCCGCCCCGGCGACCACGACGGCGCCGAGGATCCAGCCCAGCGCCGTCGTGCCGACGCCGGCGTACTTCAGGCCCGAGGCGAAGATCACGAACGCGATGACCGGCCGGACGTACGCGTCCCTGGCGCGCGAGGAGAACAGCGAGCCGATGACCACCGCGGGCACGCTGCCGATGATGATCGAGATCGTGACGCCGAACTCGACATGGCCGAAGACCAGCGCGCCGGCGGCCGCGGCCAGCGTCAGCGGCACGGCCTGAGTCAGGTCGGTGCCGACCAGGCGGCTGGCGCTGATCATCGGGTACAGGAACAGCAGCAGCACGATCATCAGCGAGCCGGAGCCTACCGACGTGAGACCCACGATGACGCCGCCGAGCATGCCGACCAGCACGGTCGGCAACGGTCGCACCACCAGCTCGCGCAGCGCGGCGGCGCGGCCGTGCCCGGCCCGCAGGTCCATCACGTAGCGGATGATCATGGCCGCGGCCCCTGTCAGCAGCGCCGCGCCCAGTGCCTGTTCGACGTGCGTACCTGACGTCTTTCCGAGCAGGTGCAGCAGGTACGAGCCAAGGAAGGCCATCGGCACCGAGCCGAGCGCCAGCCAGCCGACCAGCTTGTAGTTGACCGTGCCCTTGCGCATGTGCACGGCAGCCCCGACTGGCCGCATAAAGACGGCCGCGACCAGGTCGCTGGATATCGCGGCCGGTGCCTTGACCCCGAACAGCAGGATGAGCATCGGCGTCATCAGGGCACCGCCCCCGGCGCCGGTCATCCCTACCAGCAAGCCGACGACGGCACTGCCCAGCGCGATGTAGGGGTCAATGTGCACCGGGGCACCTCCAGGCGACCGCATGGCCCGGTGGCCATGTTCCTGTCCGGAAAGGGGTTGCGAGCTTGTCTACTATACCAACCGGATCGGCCGGGATAGCCGGCATTTCTCGTGCTGATCAGGCCGGGTGGTACCGCCGGGTGCCGCGGGGGCCACGTCTTAGTACCCTGTAACCGTGCCTGTGCAGTCGGTGTACCCCCTGCTCGAGCCGCTGCTTCCGCTGGTTCGCAAGCCCATCCAGTACGTCGGCGGCGAGCTGAACTCTGTGGTGAAGGACTGGGACACGTGCGACGTGCGCTGGGCACTGATGTACCCGGACGCCTACGAGATAGGCCTGCCGAACCAGGGCCTGCAGATTCTGTACGAGGTGCTGAACGAGCGGGAGGGCGTGCTGGCTGAGCGCACCTACAGCGTCTGGCCCGATCTTGAGGCGCTCATGCGCGCCCATGGCGTGCCGCAGTTCACCGTCGACGCGCACCGGCCTGTTGCCGAGTTCGACCTGCTCGGCGTCAGCTTCGCGACCGAGCTGGGCTACACCAACCTGCTGACCGCCCTGGACCTGGCGGGACTGCCGCTGTCGGCCGCCGACCGGCGTCCCGGCGACCCGGTCGTGCTGGCCGGAGGGCACGCCGCGTTCAACCCCGAGCCGATCGCCGAGTTCATCGACGGTGCGGTGCTCGGCGATGGCGAGCAGGCGGTGCTCGCCATCAGCGAGCTGGTCCGGGCCTGGAAGCGGGCGGGCCGGCCTGGCGGCCGGGATGGCCTGCTGCTCCGGCTCGCCGCCTCCGGCGCGGCGTACGTGCCCCGGTTCTACGACGTCTCCTACGGGCCGGACGGCGCTATCAGCCGGGTTGCACCGAACCGGCCAGGGGTGCCGCGCTCGGTCGCCAAGCACACCGTGATGGACCTGGACTCCTGGCAGTATCCGCGCAAGCCCCTGGTGCCGATGGCCGAGACCGTGCACGAGCGGTACAGCGTCGAGATCTTCCGCGGTTGTACCCGCGGCTGCCGATTCTGCCAGGCGGGAATGATCACCCGGCCGGTCCGCGAGCGGTCCATCACGACGATCGGCTCGATGGTGCAGGCGGGCCTGGCGGCCACCGGGTTCAACGAGGTCGGCCTGCTG
>JBOHCP010000309.1:0-6495 GCA_050698875.1 Streptosporangiaceae bacterium
GGCCGGCGCCGCGACGACCTCGAGCACCGGCCTCTCGGGTACCTGGAACGGCCAGTACAGCGGCTCTTTCACCGGCACCTTCACACTGACCTGGCAGCAGTCGAACTCGGCTCTGAGCGGCACCATCACGCTGTCGAGTGAGGCCGGCCCGATTGGCATCCACGGCACGGTGGATGGCAGCACGATCAACTTCGGCACCGTCGGATCGACCGACATCACCTACACCGGCTCGGTGTCCGGCAGTTCGATGTCCGGCGGCTACCAGGTTCAGACTACGAATGGGTCAGCCGACGGCTCCTGGAGCGCATCGCGAGCCTGACGGCGCCGTGGGGGGCGCGGCCGTTCCGCAGGCGAAGCTGCCCGCGGAACGGCCGCGGCTAACCTCCGTGGAACTAGTTGCCTGCCGGCAAGCAGTGTAGTGTTACCCATCGGTGGCTGAACAGGTTGCGCACGTCGAGGCTGCCCGCGGACAGCTCGCCGGTCAGTCGGCTCGCGGGCGACTCGTGCTTTTCGCCACGGTCTCCATCGCGCTGCTCATGGCCTCGGTCGACCAGACCATCGTGGCGACGGCACTGCCCGCCATCCAGCACGACCTGCACGCGCCGGTGAACTGGAGCGCCTGGACCATCACCGTGTACGCCCTCGGCCAGGTGCTCGTCATGCCGCTGGCAGGGAAGTTCGGCGACCAGTACGGCCGCAAGAAGATCTTCCTCGGCGCCGTCGTGCTGTTCACCGCCGCCTCCCTGTGCTGCGGCCTTGCCGACAACATGTACCTGCTCATCGTGCTCAGGGCCGTCCAGGCCCTCGGCGGCGGCGCGTTCATGCCATCCGCCACCGGGATCATCGCCGATCGGTTCGGCTCGGGCCGGGACCGCGCACTCGGGCTGTTCGCCAGCATCTTCCCGATCGGCGGGATCGTCGGCCCGGTCCTCGGCGGCATCTTCGTCACCTACTGGTCCTGGCGCGGCATCTTCCTGGTCAACATCCCGGTCGGACTGCTGCTCCTCGCCCTGGGCGCGGTGGTGATCCCGCATATCCCGCAGCGCCCCGACCCGCACCTCGACATCCGCGGCGTCGTGCTGCTCGGCACCACGCTGCTGTCCGCCATGCTGGGGATCGGCTATCTCGGCGTGGCCCGCAGCGACCCGCTCAGCTTCTCCTTCCTGCTGCCGGAGTGCATCGCGGTCCTCGCTGCCACGGCCTTCGTCCGGCACTCGGCCAGGGCGGAGTCGCCGTTCGTCTCACTGCGCTTCCTGACCGGCCACGGTTTCGGCGTGATGAACCTGCTGAACTTCCTGTACGGCAGCGCCGTGCTGGGCTTCGCGCCGCTCGTGCCGCTGTACGCCGAGACCCGATTCGGGCTGGCGGCGCTGCCGGCCGGCACGCTGCTGACCGCCCGCGCGGTCGGCATGATCGCGGTGGCCGCGGCGTCGGTCTTGATGCTGCGGCGCACCGGCTTCCGGTGGCCGATGGCCGCCGGATTCGTGCTGTGCGCCGTCGGGCTCGTCGGCACGGCGTCGGCCCCGCACGGGCTGACCGCGTACGCCTGGCTGGCGCTGGCCACCGGCGTGTGCGGCGTCGGCATGGGCGTCGCGACGCCGGCCGCCAACAACGCCACCCTCCAGCTCGCGCCCGAGCAGGCGGCCGCGGTCGCCGGGCTGCGCGGCATGTTCCGGCAGGCCGGCGCCATCAGCGCGGTGTCGATCACGGCCGCCATCGTGGCGCGCAGCGCCGATCCCGGCATCGCGCAGGCGCACGTCTTCCTGGTGTTCGCCGCGATCATCATCTGCTCGCTGCCGCTGGTCCTGCTGGTACCCGAGCACCGGGGCCGCTGGTAGCCGCGGGCGGCCGCGGCCGTGCGGACGGCCGCGAGGGGCGGCATCCGCCGTTCCCCCATGCCGTTGATGATCAGCAAGCCGCAGCTCAAACCTGGCGGGAACCCGGTGCCCAAACGAGGGTGCGGCGGGCGGCGCTGGCGGGACGGGCAGGCGGTCTGGTATTCCGTTCCTAGCCGTCGAGTCCGGAGGTGCCCGACCATGGGGTCGTTCCTTGACGAGATTCCCGCCCGCCGCGCCGCGCTGGACGACCGGCATCGGCCCTGGCAGTCCCGCACCGGGTCGGCGCTGCTCGACTGGGTCGCGGCGGACTACCCGGACCGGCCGTTCGTGATCACCGAGCAGGGCACGCTGAGCTACGCCGAGCTGGCCGCGTGGTCGGTGCGGCTCGCCCGCGGGCTGATCGCGAGCGGCGTGCAGGCCGGCGAGCGGGTCGGCCTGTTCCTGCCGAACGGCGCCGAGATGATCGCGGCACGGTTCGCCGTGGCCAGGGCCGGCGCGGTGGCGGTGCCGATCAGCTTCCGGCTGCAGGCCCGCGAGCTGGCTCAGCTGCTGACCCTGTCCGAGGCGAGCGCCCTGATCAGCATGGAAGCCTTCCGGGAGGCCGACGCGCTCGCCGCGCTTGACACCATCGCGCCGGGCTGGGACACGCCCGGCGGCCAGCAGGCGCTGCCGCACCTGCGACTGATCGTTACCGCGCCGCACCCGGCCAGCGCGGGGAGGCGGCCGGGCGCTGTCACCCTCGGACAGCTCGAGCGCGAACCGGACCCGAAGCTGGACGCCGAGCTGACCCGGCGGGCCGCGGCCGCCACGCCTGCCGACGTCGCGACCATCTTCTACACCTCCGGCACCACCGGCGTGCCCAAGGGCGTGCTGTCCACGCACGAGATGGAACTGCGCAGCGCCTACGGGTCGGCGTACACGCGGGCGTTCGAGGACGCCCGCCGCATTTTGTTCGCGCTGCCGCTCAACCACTGCTTCGCCTACATCGAGGGCCTGCTCGCTGCCATGTTCGTCGCGGGCACGGTCATCGTGCAGGCGACGTTCGACCCGGCAGCCTCGCTGGCGGCGATCGAGCAGCACCAGGTCGGCGAGGCGCTGTTCGTGCCGACCATGAGCCTCGCCGTCGTAGCGGCGGCGCGCACGTCCAGCCGCGACGTGTCCTGCCTCCACTCGGTCATGTCGGCAGCCTCGTCGGCACCCGCAAGCCTGTGGAGCGAGCTCGGCAAGCTGCTCGGAGTGGAGCAGCTCGTCACCGCCTACGGCATGACCGAGACGTCCGCCGCGAGCACGTTCACGCTGCCGGGCGGACCGCTGGACGACCTAGAGCAAACGGTCGGGTATCCCAAGCCCGGCGGCATCGCGAGCGACCCGGCGCTTGACGGCCGGGTGATCGACTACAAGACGGTCGACCCGGTCACCGGCGCCGACCTGCCGCGCGGCGCCGAGGGCGAGCTCGCCGCCCGCGGCCCGATCGTCACCCCGGGCTACTTCCAGCAGCCGGAGGCGACCGCCGCGGCCATGCTGCCGGGCGGCTGGCTGCGCTCCGGTGACCTCGGCTACCTGCGCGCGGACGGCGCCCTCGTGCTGACCGGCCGGGCCAAGGACCTGTACAAGTGCGGCGGCGAGCTGGTGATGCCGGCCGAGGTCGAGGAGGTCCTGAACCGGCGGGCGGACGTGGTACAGGCGTTTGTGGTCGGCGTGCCTGACGCCCGGATGGGCGAGGTGGGCTGCGCCTGGGTCGTCTCGGCGAGCGGCGCCGAGCTCGACCCGGAGGAGATCATGGCGGCCTGCCGGGACGGGCTGGCCAGGTTCAAGGTGCCGGCCTACGTGTTCAGCGTCAGCGCCGACGAACTGCCGCTGACCGCGTCCGGGAAGGTGCAGAAGTTCCGGCTGGCGCAGCGGGCGATCGGGCAGCTCGGCCTGTGAGTCCTGACCAGCGGGTGACGGGCCAGCTGGGAATCCTGCCGCCCGGCCGGACCGGAGTAGCGCTGGCGGGCGCCGGCATGTCGGTGCCCGAGCAGGTGCGCTCTAACGCCGCGATCGCCGCCAGGCTCGGCGTGGACGAGCAGTGGATCACGCGCCGCACGGGTACGAGCGAGCGGCACGTCGCGGCGGCGGGCCAGCGGCTGGACCAGTTCGCGGCGCAGGCCGCCCTGGCAGCGCTGGCGCAGGCCGGCGTCGCCGCGGCCGACGTGGACGCGGTGCTCATCGGGACCACCAGCGCCGAGGAGATGAGCCCGCACGCCGCGCCGCTGGTGGCTGCCGACATCGGCGCGGCCGGGGCCGCCGCCATCGACATCAGCGCGGCCTGCACCGGATTCCTGTCGTGTCTGGTCATGGGCGCGTCCATGATCGAAGCGGGCCGTGCACGCGTCGTCCTCGCCATCGGCGCCGACCTGCTGACGCGCTACCTCGACCAGGACGATCCGGGCTCGGCCATGCTGTTCGGCGACGGCGCCGGCGCCGTGGTGCTGACCGCTGCCGACGGGGCATCCGGCGTCGGTCCAGCGATCCTGTCATCTGACGGCAGCCGACGGGAGCTGATCCGGCTCGGGCGCGACGAGCTGCTGATCCGGATGGACGGCCCCAGCGTCTACCGGCACGCCGTGCAGGTCATGTCGGACGTCGCGGCGCGGGCTACCTCGCTGGCCGGGCTGGCTATCGCGGACATCGACCTGTTCGTCTTCCATCAGGCCAACAGCCGCATCATCGACGCTGTCGGGCAGCGGCTGTCACTGGACCCGGAGCGCGTCGTGGACGTGGTCGGCGCGTTCGCCAACACCTCTGCCGCGTCGCTGCCGATCGCGCTCGCGGCGGCCCAGCGCGACGGCCGGCTGCACGACGGCGACCATGTCCTGCTGGCCGCGTTCGGGGCTGGCCTGGTCTGGGGTGGCGTCGTGGTCACCTGGGGCGCCTGCCGGGCCAAACCAGCCTAGCCACGGCCTAGCCAGCCCCTGCCCGCTGCGTCGTATGGCCCGGCTTCGGTCGTTCTCGCCCTGTTTCGTCCGGCACCCTGCCGCGCTGCCACTCGATTGTCGGCGGCTGCTGGTAAACAGGGATCATGGCCGCCCAGACAGCACCACCGACGGCGCCGGCGCTGGCGCCGCGGGCGCGCAAGGTCACCGCCCGCGAGGCGGCGCGACAGCTCGCCGCTCGTGATCCGGTCCTGGCGAGGCTGGTGGCCGAGGCCGGCCTGCTCTCCCTCCCGGTCCCGACGGAGACGCATTTCGGCACGCTCGTCCGCGCCATCACCTACCAGCAGCTCGCGGGCGCAGCGGCCCGCGCGATCCACGGCCGCCTGATCGCTGCCCTCGATGGCGACATCGCTCCCGAGCGCCTGCTGGCGCTGCCCGACGAGGCGCTGCGCGCCGCCGGGCTGTCGGGTGCCAAGGCCGCGTCGCTGCGCGACCTGTCCGTGAAGGTGCTCGACGGCACCGTGGTGCTGGAGCCGCGCAGGCTCGCCAGGCTGAGCGACGACGACATCGTGACCCGGCTGTCCAGCGTGCGGGGCATCGGCCGGTGGACCGCGGAGATGTTCCTGATCTTCCAGCTCCGGCGGCTGGACGTCTGGCCGACCGGTGACCTCGGCGTGCGCCGCGGCTACGGGCTGGCCTGGGGCGTCCCGATGCCGACGCCGAAGCAACTCGACGCGCTCGGTGAGCCCTACCGCCCTTACCGCAGCGTCGTCGCGTGGTACTGCTGGCGCGCCGCCGAGCTGTACGGCAAGCAGGCCGTGGCGATCCCGGTGGCGTGAGAGCCTCGCCGTGACGAGCACGCGAACGCTGCTGTAACCGGCCGGCCAGCCTTCCCCCAAGGAGTGTCGCGGCGGGCGGGCCTGTCAGGTCCGGGCGGCCGGTCGGCCGACGGGTCAAGCCCGCGGCGGTGCGGCGAGGACCTCGGCCAGGTGATACGCGCGCCGCCCGGCGAGCTGGGCGATCTGCGTCCGGCAGGAGAAACCGTCAGCCAGAACCACCCCGTTCCCCTCGCCGGTATCCGCCAGGGCCGGGAGCAGCGCGGTGCGCGCTACGGCGACGCTCAGCTCGTAGTGCCCGCGCTCCATGCCGAAGTTGCCGGCCAGCCCGCAGCAGCCTCCGACCCGGCGGACCGCCGCACCGGCCGCCGCGAGCAAGGCGGCGTCACCGTCCCAGCCCAGCACCGCGTGGTGGTGGCAGTGCGGCTGGGCGACGGCGCGCATGCCGCGCAGGTGCGGCGGCGGACGCCAGCCGGGCGTCGCGGCCAGCAGTTCGGCCAGCGTGCTTACCGCAGAACCGGTGCCGGCAACCGACGCCTCGGCCAGGTCGGCCGCGTCGCCGCGGAACGCCGCCACGCAGGACGGCTCCAGCCCGACGATCGGCGTGCCCGCCCGCGCGTACGGAGCCAGGCCCGCGAGCGCCCGGCTCATGACCGCGCGGGCGGTACCGAGCTGGCCGGTCGAGATCCACGTGAGGCCACAGCAGTCGCGGTCGCGGGACAGCGTGACCGAGTAGCCCGCGGCTTCGAGCACGGTGACGGCGGCGATGCCAACCTGCGGATTGAAGTAGTTCGTGAACGTGTCGGCCCACAGCACGACCGGCGTGCCGCCGGATCCGGCCGGGCGCGCGGCGAACCAGTCGCGGAACGTCGTGCCCGCGAACGCCGGCAGCCGGCGGCGCGGGTC
>JBOHCP010000310.1:0-6482 GCA_050698875.1 Streptosporangiaceae bacterium
GCCCGGTACCGAGCCCGCCCTCGCGGTTGCCGTCGCGACCACGGCCAGGGTGGCCGGTGCCCTGGTGATCAGCCTCGCCGGGGACGACCCGCGGGCCGATCCGGCCGCCATCACGGCGCTGGCTGCCGCACAGCCGCTGACCGTGCTCGGCGTCGGCGCCGGGCTTGGCACGGCCAGCCTGCTGGCGGCCAGGGTCGCGGTCGCCGACACCGGGATTCAGCTGCCAGGCGGCGGCCAGGTGCTGTTCCCCGGCCATGAGATCGTGGCCCTGTACGGCGCCCCTGCCTACCCGGCTCTCGGCGCGCTCGGTCAGCAGGGCCTGGCGGCGAGCGTTGCCAGAGCCAGGGCTGTGGCCGCCCAGTATTCCGGGCTCACCAGCGTCCCGGTCGTGCCCGCCTTCGAGATCATCGCCACGGTCGCGTCCGCCTCACCCGGTCCGGGCGACAGCTACTCGCAGGTTTTCAGTGCTGCCGCGCTCCGGCCGTGGGTCGAGGCCGCGGCCAGGGCCGGCCTGTACGTGACCCTTGACCTGCAGCCAGGCCGGGCGAACTTCCTCGCACAGGCCAAGCTGTACCAGTCGCTGCTCGAGCTGCCGAACGTCGGGCTCGCGCTCGACGCGGAGTGGAAGCTGCAGCCCGGCCAGCTGCCGCTGCGGCAGATCGGCTCGGTCAGCATCGCGGAGGTCAACAGCGTCGCGAGCTGGCTGGCCGGGGTCACGGCGACCTACCATCTGCCGCAGAAGCTGCTGGAACTGCACGAGTTCCGGCTCAGCATGCTCCAGGACATCGAGCGGCTCGACACCAGTTACGACGACCTGGCCATCGTGATCAACATGGACGGCCAGGGGTCACCCGGCGCCAAGCGGCAGACCTGGCAGGCCGTGGTGGCGGGCGCCCCCACGGGCGTGTACTTCGGCTGGAAGGACTTCTACGTCAAGGACACGCCGATGCTCGGCCCGACGCAGACCATCAAGCAGTACCCGGCGCCGGTGCTCATCTCCTACCAGTGACCAGGTCTGGCTCCATCCGGGCGACCGTCGCGCAGTCGTCGGCGAAGGTGACCAGCACGTCGACGTGCTCGCCCGCCAGTACCAGCGGCAGCCAGTACCTGGCGTCATCCCACATCAGGTCGAGCGGCAGCGCGTCCGCGGCGAACCAGCGCGGCGCGACCTCGTCTGACTCGGCCGGCTCACCCTGGTAGACCGAGGTCACGAACACGTCGGTGGCCTGGTCAAAGGACGGCCGGGCCGGGAACCTGAACTCGATGCTCGCCGCGTGCTGCAGCGAGTCGGCCGGCACCAGCAGGCCGGACTCCTCCGCGACCTCGCGTACCGCGGCCTCCGCCGGCTTCTCGCCCGGCTCGACGTGACCGCCGAGCCCGACCCACTTACCCGCGCCGAACCCGGTCTTCTTGAGCCCGAGCAGAACCTGCGGCCCGGCGGCAGACTGACGCCCGATCAGGCACAGGCAGGTGCGGGGTATCACCGGGTCAGCCTAGCCGCCCCGGCGTGCCGCGCGGGCACCGCGACCGGCGCGTCGGGGCGGCCCGATCGAAGCCGGCGGCTCAGACGTCCCCGTGCGCCATCGCGATGAGCCGGTCGAGTACCGCGCCGTTGCTGACGCGCAGGCCGTCGTGCTCGTACTCATTGGTGACCCATGCGCGCAGTCCCCGGATGGCGGCCGCCGTCTGCAGCGACAGCTCGCCTGGCACGTACATGTCGTCGGCGTAGACGGCCGCGGTCACCGGGATCTCGGTGCGCGCGAGCTGCCCGGCGTCATACAGCGCTGGCCAGCCGGCCCGCCGCGCGAGCAGCTCGCCCGCCGCTGCGAGCGGGCGCAGCGCCGGGTCGTGCTCGAGCGCCCACGGGTACACCATCTCCCCGGTGAACAGGACCGGGGCGTCCGAGGCGAGCGCCGCGAGCGCGTCGAACTCGGCGAAGTCGGCCCGGACTCGGTGCGCCGCCCACCGGGTCGGCGAACCCTGGGCGTAGCTCTGCTCGTGCAGCAGCGCGTACAGCGGCGCCGACCCGTAGCGCAGCAGTTCCTCCGCCCGGTACAGGAAGTCGTCGGTGAGGTCAGGCCCGGCGAACGCGTCCTCTATCAGGTAGTGCAGCTGGTGGCTGCCGGTGCTGCTGCCAAGCGCCTGCCCGAGCGCCTGGAACCGCTCGACGGTGAGCGTGCCGCCGCCGGGCAGCCGCGCCGGGCAGTCCGCGAGCGCCTGCGCGATCCGCCGGGCCCTGGCCACGTCCTGCGGATAGCGCGCGTAGTGCGCCCGGTTCTTGGCCGCGACCACGCCGTACGTCAGCCGGTATACGTCGTCAGCGTCCGCCGCGAGGCCGGGCAGCCCGCCCGTGATGAACGCCTCGCAGAGCCCGGCGGGCGCTGACGACAGGTAGGTCACCACGCAGAACCCGCCGAAGCTCTGACCCAGCACGCTCCACGGCGCCCCGCCGGTGACCTGCGGCCTGATCAGCTCGGCGTCAGCCACGATCGAGTCCGCGCGAAAGTGCGCCAGGTAGTCTGCCTGCGCCGCCGGGGTCGCCAGCCGCGCGAGGGTCTGCGTGGTCGCAGGCGTCGACCGGCCGGTGCCGCGCTGGTCGAGCAGCAGCACCCGGTAATCCCGCAGCGCCCGGTCCAGCCAGGACTCACGCCCGATCGGCCGCAGCGCGGCAAAGCCGGGCCCGCCCTGGAAGAACACCAGCCAAGGCAGGTCAGCCGACTCCCTCCGGGGTGCCACGACCTCGCGGGCGAACACCTCGATCTGCTCGCCCCCAGGCTGGGCGTGATTCAGCGGGACGGCGAAGACGCGGTCGGTGAGCACGAGGCCGGGCTGCCGGTAGCTGAGCATGATCAGCACAGTAACGCGCGGCCACGCCACGCCTGGTCATAGCATGCGGGAGTGCACGACGCATCCCGCAGCCCGGCGGCCGCCATGTTCGCCGCCGACCAGGCCTCCCGCGGGCTCGGCATGGAGCTGGTGCACCTCGGCCTCGGCACGGCGGTGGTGCAGATGCGGGTCGCCATGCAGATGCTGAACGGCCACTCGATCTGTCACGGCGGCTACGTATTCATGCTCGCCGACACCGCGTTCGCGTGCGCGTGCAACAGCGACGGGCCGGTGACGCTCGCTGCCGGCGCCGACATCAGCTTCGTCACGCCGGCCCGCGAGGGAAACATCCTGGTCGCCACCGCGCAGGAGCGAACCCGGTTCGGGCGCAGTGGCATCTACGACGTGACGGTCAGGCACGGGGATGACGTGGTGGCCGAGTTCCGGGGCCGGAGCCGGACGATCGGCTGACCCGTGCGGAGGGAACGGGCTGCCTGGCGCCCGGTCTCGGTGGATATGGCGCGGTCATGCAGGACGCCGCCGCCGATGGGCGTGAAGCAGTGGCCGGCAAAGCTGACGCCACGCCAGCGGCAAATCTGCGCCAGCCGGCCGGCCGCGACACCCAGCAGGAACGCTGTGCTCGACGCCATGCGCGCGACCGCGGCCACCGCCCGGCGCGAGGCCAGGGCCGTGCTGGCTGCCCATGACGTGCCCTGGCCGGCCGAGTTCGACGACGCGGCAGGGCGGTTCTGGCTGGCCGGGCTCGGCTGGACCGGCTCGGCCGGCAGCGGCTAGATTCGGCCCCGTGCCGCTCCGCAACCTCAGGCTGCCGCGTGGCCGGCTCCGCGGGCCGCTGCGTGCCCTCCGGGCCCCGGCTCGCCGCCTCGCCGTCCGCCTGTACGAGCGGCGACTGCGAGGCGAGCTGGCCGGCCGTCCGCTGCCCCGCCACGTCGGCCTCATCATCGACGGGAACCGGCGCTGGGCTCGGGAGGCCGGCCTGGCCAGCCCGAGCGACGGTCACCGGCACGGCGCCGAGCGGATCTGGGACGCCCTGACGTGGTGCCGCGCTGCCGGGATCCGGCACGTGACCGTGTTCGTCTGCTCGGCCGAGAACCTGGCCAGGCGAGACGACGCCGAGGTCACCGCGCTCATGGACATCATCGAGCACATCGTCGTGACCAGGATCGCCACCGCTGACCCGGCCTGGCAGGTGCACATCGCTGGTCTGGTCGACATGCTGCCCGACCGGACCTCGCACGCCCTCAAGCAGGCCGCCGATACCACGCGTGACTGCGCGACCGGCTTCCACGTCACGCTGTGCGTGGGCTACGGCGGCCGGCAGGAGATCGCCGAGGCGGTCCGGTCGCTGCTGCTGGAGCGCGCCGCAGCGGGCGCGAGCCTGGCCGAGCTGGCCGGGGCCGTCACCGAGGACGACATCGCGCGGCACCTGTGCGGCGACGGCCAGCCCGAGCCCGACCTGATCATCAGGACCAGCGGTGAGCAGCGCATGTCCAACTTCCTGCTCTGGCAGAGCACCGGCGCCTACCTGCACTTCTGCGACTGCTACTGGCCGGCGTTCGGGGAGATCGACTTCCTCCGGGCGCTGCGGGACTTTGCCTCCCGGGCGACCGAGCCGCCGGACCTCTGGTAATGCGGGTGGCGGTCTTCTGCGGCAGCTCGCCGGGCCGCGAGCCCGGCCATGCCGCGCGTGGCTCGCTGGCCAGGGTCGCCGATGCGGCCGAGTTTCCTGCGACTGTTCGGCTGATTCGGTAGCGTGCCGGTCGAGTCGACCGGAAAGCGGCCCATGACCGATCAGACCGATGACAACCCACCCGACGACGCCAGCGCAGCTGGCGACGTGGCGTTCGTGGCCGCCGAGCGCGTCATCTTTTTCTCCGACGCGGTCCTCGCGATCGCCATCACGCTGCTGGCGTTCTGGCTGAGACGCTGGCGTTCTGGCTGATGAGCCACCACACGCGCGGCGGGATGCTACTGCTGCCCGGCGTTCCCGCGTCGTTGTCCGGCACCGACGGGCGCATCGTGCTGGTGGTCGCCGGGATGTTCGCGATATCGATCCCCATCGCGTTCGTGACCCAGTGGGCCTATCTGTGCTGGGTGGCGTCTGCCGTGGTCATCCGGTGGATCCGGCGGGGCCAGCGGTTGACGAGCCGCGAGTCGCCGCGGTGACCGCGATGGCCGCACTGGCGGTGTTGAACAGCAGCTGAGCGGTGGTAACAGGGCCGACACCGCCGGGCACGGGGGAGAGCGCGCCCGCGACGGCCCCGACGCTGCCGATATCGACGTCGCCGGCCAGGCCGCCGTCCGCGGTCGGGTTCGTGCCCACGTCCACCACCACCGCGCCGGGGCGGACGTGCCGAGCGGTGATCAGGCCGGCCCGGCCGGCCGCGGCCACCAGCACGTCGGCCTCCCGGCTGACGGCAGCCAGGTCTGTCGTGCGGGAGTGGCACACCGTGACCGTGGCGTCCCTGGCCAGCAGGAGCTGGGCCAGCGGCTTGCCGACCACGACGGACCGGCCTACCACGACCGCGCGCCGCCCGGCCAGCTCGACGCCGTAGAAGTCCAGCAGCTGCAGCACGGCCTGCGCGGTGGCGGGCGCGAAGGCAGGCAGGCCGGCGGCCAGCCTGCCCAGCGACAGCGGATTCGCGCCGTCGACGTCCTTGGCCGGGGTGATGTCCGCGGCCGCCTCCGCCAGCCTCAATCCCGCGGGCAGCGGCGTTTGCAGGATGATCCCGTGCACGGCGGCGTCCGCGGACAGCGCGCGCAGCGTCGCCGCGATCTCAGCCGCCGACCCGGCCGCGCCGAGATCGGTGATGTCGCAGCCGATGCCGACCTTCGGGGCGGCTGCGACCAGCGAGCGGACGTACCAAGCGGCCGACTCGTCGCCGGTGGCCGTCACGACGGCGAGCCGGACCGCGCCTACCCGGGCGGCCGCCTCCGCCGTGGTCGCGCGCAGCGCAGCGGCCACCTCGCGGCCGGCGAGCGGCCGTGCGCTCATCCGGCGAATCCGGCCCGGGCGGCCGCGGTCAGCCGCGCGGCGCGCTCCTCCAGTTCATCGACCACGCCGATCACGGCAGTAAGCCGAGCCCGCGCTGCCGCGTCGGTGACGCCGGCGAGGTTGGCCGCCACGTTCAGCCGGGACGTCGCGACGGCCGCCCGGATCGCCTCGACCGCGGCGGCGACATCGCCCGCCACGGCTGGGTTGACGATCGGCCGCAGCGCCTCGGCCAGCTCCAGCAGCCGGCCGCCGATGCCGATCAGCTCCGCTGGCGGCGAGGAGGCCGTGACCATCGCGGCGGCGATCGCGGCCGCCCGCTCGGATCGCTGCTCGTCGGTGTCCTTCGGCAGCCGGTACGCGGCAGCGACGGCGCCGAACGCAGCGCCGTCGAGGGCGATCAGGTCCGCGGACGCCGACCGCAGCCGGTCGGCCTCGGTGGTGATCATCCGGATGGTGTCCGCGTGGTCGGCGTACCGCGGGCCGCAGGTGTAGCGGGCCGTCATCCCGAGCAGTGCCGCCGCCTGCGCCGCGTGCAGCGCGGCCGTGGCCCCGCCGCCCGGCACGGGCGCCCGCGCGGCCAGCTTGTCCAGGAAGCCGTCAATGGTCTCGTCGCGCAACTCCGGCTCCTTCGGTGTCCGGC
>JBOHCP010000311.1:0-6482 GCA_050698875.1 Streptosporangiaceae bacterium
GTCTGTGACCTGGTCTTTCAGAGTGGAGCTGAGGGGATTTGAACCCCTGACCCCCTCGATGCGAACGAGGTGCGCTACCGAACTGCGCTACAGCCCCTGGACCGCCAGTCAGCGTAGCAAATGTCGGGTGCTTCCCGCGCTCGGCGCCATGACCGGCGCCACAAGCCTGCCCTGAGGCGTTAGCGAGCCAGCACCCGGTCGCGGCTCAGCTCGGCCAGGTGTGCCCGGACAGCGGGCCAGTCCGCGGCCGTAATGGCAAACCGGGCCGAGTCGCGTGGCTGGCCGTCGGCCGCGAGGCGGTGCCCGCGCAGGATGCCCTCATAGCGCGCGCCGATCCGGGCGAGCGCCCGGCGGGAGCGCTCGTTCCGGGCGTCGGTGTGGAAGCAGACGCTCTGCACGTCCCAGGTCTCGAACGCGAAGGTCAGCATCAGCCGCTTCATCTCGGTGTTCACACCGGTCCTGATGGCCGAGTGCGCGAGCCAGCTATGGCCGATCTCGCACGTGTCGGGGTCGGCACTGGCGTGCCGCGGGTGACCGGCGGGCCAGTCCCACCAGTGCAGGTCCCACAGCCGGGTCGACCCGATGACAGCCTTGTCAGCGAGCCGGATCACAGCGAACGGCGCCGCGGTGCCCGCCTGCCTGGCCGCGATCGCGCTCGAGATGTACTGGCCGGCCCCCGGCTGCCCGGCCGGAACGCGCGTCCAGCGGTAGAGCTCCGGGTCTCCAGCCGAGGCTGCCGCGAGGCCCGGCGCGTGATCGGCTCGCAGCGGCTCGAGCCGCACCTGAGCGCTGCAGAGCACAGGATCCAGGACAGCCACGCGACCCCTCTTCCGCCTGAGTGAATTATGTTACAGTACATAATTGACATTATGCCTACACAATATGTGCCGACCGGCCGGAGCGCGAGCGAGATTGCCGTCGACGTCGAGGCGGCAGTCCGCGACGGTCGGCTGCGGCCCGGCCAGGCGCTGCCGCCTGTCCGCCTGCTGGCTGCCGAGCTTGGGCTGAGTCCAGCGACCGTCGCGGCCGCCTACCGCGACCTGCGAGTCAAGGGCATAGCGCGCGGGCAGCGGCGGGCCGGCACGCGGATCACCGGGTCGCCGCCGACCTCACCCCGGCCGCCGATAGCCGTCCCGGCGGGAGTGCGCAACCTGGTCAGCGGCTCGCCCGACCCTGCCCTGCTCCCTGCCCTGCCCGCGCACCGCACCGCTGCCGCGACCTCGCCGCGCTTGTACGGCCGTGCCGCCATCTCCCCGCGCCTTGCTGAGCTGGCAAGCCGTCGGCTGCGTGCCGATGGCATCGACCCGGCCCACCTGGCAGTCGTCAGCGGTGCACTCGACGGCGTGGAGCGGGTCCTCGCCGCGTGGCTGCGGCCCGGCGACCGGGTCGCCGTCGAGGATCCGGGCTACGCCCCGCTACTCGACCTGCTCACGGCGCTGGACCTCGCCATCGTCCCGATGCGGCTCGACGAGTCGGGCGTGCGTCCCGAGGCCCTCGCGGCCGCACTGGCTGCTGGCTGCAAGGCGGCGCTCTTCGTGCCCCGCGCCCAGAGCCCGACCGGCGCGGCGTGGGACTCTGACCGCGCGGCCGAACTGGCCAGTGTGCTGAGCGCCGCGCCGGAAACGCTGGTCATCGAGGACGATCACGCCGCCGAGGTGGCGGGCGCTCCGGCGCTGACCGTCACCGCGCGCCGCCGGAAGTGGGCCGTGATCCGCTCCGTATCGAAGACGCTCGGCCCCGACCTGCGCCTGGCCATGCTGGCCGGCGACCCGGTTACCGTGGCACGCGTCGAGGGGCGCCAGGCGCTCGGACCCGGCTGGGTGAGCAACATGCTGCAGGAGACCGTCGCCGCACTCTGGCAGGACCCAGCCGTCGGCCGGCTGCTCGAACGGGCCCGCGCCACCTATGCACAGCGACGCGCCCGGCTCATCGCAGACCTCGCTGCCGTCGGCATAGCCGCGGCCGGGAGCTCAGGGATGGCCGTGTGGGTCCCCGTCGCCAACGAGACCGGCGCCACGTCCGCGCTGCTCGACCGCGGCTGGGCCGTCGCTCCCGGCGAGCGGTTCCGGATCGGCACCGCGCCGGGAATCCGGATCGGCACCGCGACGCTGACCGCCGCCGAATCCGGTCGGCTCGCCGCAGACCTTGCCGACTTCCTGGGGCGCCGCCCGCGGCGTACCGACTGAACCCATGAGGGAACGGGGTCGCCGTCAGCGGCGGCCGCCCGTCCGGCCGCGGCCGATGGTGCGGCAGTCAGTCGCCGACGGCGCGCACGGTCGCGTCCGCGTACTGGTCGTACAGCTGGTCCCCGACCCGGCTGGAGATGTCAATGATCTGCGCGTCCGGCGCCGCCGCCGCTGCTGCTGCCCGGCGCCGAGCCGCGGCCTGGATCCGCGCCTGGTGTGCATAACTGGCGGCCACCCGGTATGCGTGCTCCGCGTCGGCGCGCGCGGCTGCGCGCAGCAATAGGAAGTAGCAGACGAGCACCCCGGCCGGCGCGACGCACGTCCACAGCGGGATCAGCCGGGCCGCCATCGCAGCGCCCGCCGCGGCGGTGAGCAGCACGAGCATGGTCAGCAGCCGTCGCCGAGCTTGCAGCATGCGCGAGCGGGGGAGCGACCGAGCGGTCATCGTCGCAGGACGGCCGACCGGAACGGCGTGGATGTCAGGCTGGGCCTCGTCAGCCGGATAGTCGGCGTATCCGACCGCGCCATCCTTGGCGCCTTCGTGTGTCTCGGCCGCCGCGTCGGACGCGACATCGCCGTCCGGCACGCTGCGCGGCTGGGCGTGATGACGACGCAGCCACCGCGGCACGAGGACGAAAGCCCAGATGGCGACGATGGCGACGTAGAGGATGACGCTGCTCACCGCGGCGCCCCGCGGGTCGTGTGCGAGCAGGCCAACGCGCAGCAGCAGATGGCACGCGGGGGCACATCGGCAGTCATCACGTCACGCACGGTAAAGGCCGGCGAGTGCGTTGACGAGCACTCCGCCCGGTGTGTCGCGAGATCAGCAGTTGGCAGCTACCGTCGGCCGGCCGCCTGAGCCGGCCCGCGCCGACCCGCAGTGACCAGGCTCCGCCACCGTGGCATGAGGCCGTTCGGCACGTCTTCGGCGGTCAGCGCGTAGCAGATGTGGTCGTGCCAGGCCCCGTCGATGTGCAGGCAGCGACGGCGCAGCCCTTCCTCGCGGAACCCGAGTTTCTCGACGACGCGGCGGCTCGCCATATTCTCCGGCCTGATCGTCGCCTCGATGCGGTGCAGTCCGACCGTAAAGAAGCACTGGTCAAGCGCCAGCGCGAGCGCCGTCGGGGTCACACCGCGGCCAGCGCATGCCTCGTCGACCCAGTAGCCGACCTGCGCCGAGCGGGCGGATCCCCAGACGATGCTGCCGACCGTGAGCTGCCCGGCGAACCGTCCGCCATAGGTCACCACCCAGGGCAGCGCCAGGCCCTGGCGGGCCTCGCGCCGCATGGTCCTGGCCATTGCCACGTACGGACCCAGGCTGGACCGGTACAACGGGGTCTCCGGGTTTGTCGGTTCCCACGGCCGCAGCCAGTCGGCATTCCGTACCCGGGTCTCGCGCCAGACGGCGGCGTCCTTGACCCTGATCGGGCGCAGGCTCACCGGGGCATCAAGGAGGCTGGACTCGGTGAGCGTCACCCAGCCGCGCGCTCGTGCCATACCTCCATCATCGCGTGCTGCCAAGGTCTTCCGCCATCAGGTAACGACGATCTCACTACCTATTGTGCTGGATTGGTACGTGGGTGATCCCCGCCGCGAGCCTGGTCGACGGCGTGCTCGAGCACCAGCCCGAGTACCGCCATGCCGTCCCGGACGCCGGCGGTGGAGCCCGGCAGATTCACGATGAGGGTGCCGCTGGCCTGACCGGCGATGCCGCGGGACAACGCGGCAGCAGGTACCCCGGCTGCGACGCCGGCCGCGCGGATCGCCTCGGCGATGCCGGGAACTTCCCGGTCCAGTACCAGGCGGGTCATCTCGGGTGTGAGGTCATTCGGGTTCAGCCCCGTCCCGCCCGTCGTCACCACGACGTCGTACCCGGCCGCGACCGCGTCACGCAGGGCCCGCTCGACCTCGGCGCCGTCCGGCACGACGACCGGGCCAGCTACCTCACAACGTGCCTCGCGCAGCAGGTCGGCGAGCACCGGCCCGGATCTGTCCGGGTAAACCCCGGCTGCGGCGCGGGTAGAGATGGTGACCGCGAGCGCCCGGATCACAGCCGGCCTCGGGTGGTCTCGGAGGATAGCCCTGCCGGGCTGCGCTGCCATCGCCCGCTCTTGCCGCCGGCCTTCTCCTCGACCCGCACGTCGGTGATGGCCGCGCCCGGATCGACGGCTTTCACCATGTCGATGAGTGCCAGTGCGGCCACCGACACGGCCGTCAGCGCCTCCATCTCGACCCCGGTGCGGTCCGCGGTCCTGACCGTGCTCCTGATGACCACGCCATGATCGGCGACCTGCAGGTCGACGGCGACGGAGTGCAGGCTGATGGGGTGACACAACGGGATCAGCTCCGGTGTCCGCTTCGCCCCCTGGATCCCCGCGATCCTCGCCACCGCGAGCGCGTCACCCTTCGGTACGGTGCCTGACCGCAGCGCGGTCACGGCTTCGGCGGAGAGCAGCACGGTGCCGGTCGCTGTCGCGGACCGCGCCGTGACGTCCTTGCCGGATACATCGACCATGCGTGCCTGTCCGGCGGAGTCAAGGTGCGTCAGCGGCTGCTCGGAGGTCACTAGGGCAGCTCCACGACGTCGACGCTTGCCCCGGCGTCGAGCGAGGTAACTTCCTCCGGCACGATGATCAGCGCGTTTGCCCGGGCTAGATTGGCGAGCTGGTGCGACGCCTGTCCGGCCACGGGAGTGACCAGGCCGGCGTCGGCGTCCAGAATGCCGCGCAGGTAGGAACGCCTGCCTGCCGGAGACCGGACCCGCGCGGCGAGTGTGACCGGCGCCCGCTTAGCCCGTTCCCGGAAAACGCCCTGCATGGCGTCCAGCGCCGGCCGGACGAACAAGCAGAACGAGACGTAGGCGCTCACCGGGTTGCCCGGCAGGGTGAAGATCGGGGTCGCGGCCGGGCCGACCGCGCCGAAACCTTGCGGCATGCCCGGCTGCATGGCGACCCGCCGGAAGTTGACCGTGCCGAGGGTGGACAGCGCCGCCTTGACCACGTCGTGCTCGCCGCCCATGCTCACGCCCCCGCTGGTAATCAGCAGGTCAGCGCTGTCGAGCGCGTCCGTGACGGCGGCGAGGACCGCAGTGGTGTTGTCGCGGACGATCGGGTACTGCACGGCCGGGCAGCCTGCCTCGCGGGCGGCCGCCGCGAGCATGACCGCGTTGGACTCGAAGATCTGACCGGGCACGAGCTGGCCGCCGGGCGCCACGAGTTCGTTACCGGTCGCGATGACGGTCACCCGCGGCCTCGGCCGTGCGGTCACCGCGCCATGGCCGGCCGCGGCGAGCAGGCCGAGGTGGGCCGCACCGAGCCGCGTCCCCGCGCTCAGCAGGAGGTCACCTGGCTGCGCGTCGCCGCCTACCGTGCGGACCGCGGCACCGGCCGTCACCGCTTGACTGATCGCCACCCGATCGGTGCCGCCGTCGGTCTGCTCGACCGGCACCACGGCGTCTGCGCCGACGGGCAGCGGCGCACCGGTCATGATCCTCAGGGCAGATCCGGGCGTGAGGTCGCGGCGGCGGGTGTCGCCCGCGGCGACTTCGCCCGTCACGGCGAGCACGACGGGCTGGTCGGGGCTCGCCGTGCTCACGTCGCTCGCGCGGACCGCATAGCCGTCCATGGCCGAGTTGTTGAACGACGGCAGCGGGTGCTGCGCGGTCACGTCGTCGGTCAGCACCGCGCCGAGAGCTTCTGCCACCGGCAGTTCGCGGGCCGGGAGTGGCCGGATGGCTGCCGTGATGTCGGCCAGGTAGACCTCGACGGAGTCCATCAGGTTCCGGCCCCGGGCTGACGGTGGGGGACGGCCGCCCGAGTGTCCCCGCGGCGCCCCAGCTCATCCAGGTAGCCGCGCAGCCACGGCACGAACTCGTTCTTGACGTCCGGCCGCTCGCAGGCGAACTTGATCTGCGTCTGCAAGTAGTCCAGCTTGTTGCCGGTGTCGTAGCGCCGGCCGCGGAACAGCACACCGCGCACGCCGCCGCCGTCGGTGTCCGGGCCCCGCTCGGCCAGCGTGCGCAGGGCGTCGGTGAGCTGGATCTCGCCGCCACGGCCGGGCCTGGTCTTGCGCAGCACGTCGAACACCGACGGGTCGCAGACGTAGCGACCGACGACGATCCAGTTCGACGGAGCCTCGCCCACGGCGGGCTTTTCCACGAGGTCGGTGACCGCGACCACGTCCGCCTCGCCGGTCGGCTTGATCGTGGCGACGCCGTAGGCCGATACCTGCTCCGGCTCGATTTCCATCAGCGCGATGACGCTGCCGCCGTGCTGGTGACGTACCTCGAGCATGCGC
>JBOHCP010000312.1:0-6469 GCA_050698875.1 Streptosporangiaceae bacterium
CGTGGCGGCAGCGCGCCAGGTTAAGGGCCGTGCGCTTGCGGCGGACCGCCCCGCAGCGAGCCGGGCGGACGTGGCCCGCGCAGGCGACCGTCCCGCCATCAGCCCCAACCGAGGACGCCCACATCCGCACGCCGCAGCCGCGCGGCCGAGGCAGGCACGCCGCTCCGGCTGGCGGGATGCGGCTGACTGGCAGGCGTCGCTCGCGCCTGCTCAGCACGCGGGATTAGGCGCCCCGCGGACCCGTCGACCAGGGGATGCTGAGCTGGGCTACGGCCGGACGGATGATCAGTCTTCGTAGCGTCGCCTTGCGGCTGCCGTCCGGATACAAGCGAAGCCGGGACAGCTCCCAGTTGCCATACTCGGCGTGATCGGTCAGAATGCGACGCGCTGCGTCCCTTGATGTGCCGCGCGGCAAGTAGACCACGAGGTAGGAGTACTCCGCCATCAACTCATTGTGCGCGTCAGGCGGGATGGTTCAATCACCTTGACGGAATCCCGCCCCGCAGACCGAGGGAACATGCTGGCACGGGGCACTGGTTAACGTTCGGAGAAGGGGAACGGGGACATTCGTCGGCAGGTAGCGCGTCACGACGCAGTGCTATCGGATCATGGAGCGGTAGGGGGCTAGCGGACGGCTGGAGGGCTGGGCGGCTGCGAGCACGCCTGCGGTAGCCTCCTGGCGTCTGTCGGAACTTAAAAGGTGGGAGCAGTGGCAGCAAGGACCGGGGAATCGACTGGCGGCCGGAGGGCCAGCGTTAACGGTGGCAGCAAGCTGGTCATCGTGGAGTCGCCGGCCAAGGCGCGCACGATCGCTGGCTTCCTCGGAAAGGGCTACGTGGTCGAGTCGAGCATCGGCCATATCCGAGACATGCCCGATAAGGCAGCCGAGATACCTACGAAGTACCGCAAGGAGCCATGGGCCCGGCTCGGTGTCGACGTCGAGCACGACTTCGAGCCGCTGTACGTGGTCCATGCCGACAAGAAGCAGCAGGTTGCCAAGCTCAAGCAGCTGCTGAAGAACGCGGACGAGCTGTACCTCGCCACGGACGAGGACCGCGAGGGCGAGGCGATCGCCTGGCACCTGAAGGAGGAGCTCAGGCCGCGGGTGCCGACCAGGCGGATGGTGTTTCACGAGATCACGCCCGACGCGATCAGGCAGGCCATCGCGTCGCCACGGGACGTCGACCACGGCCTGGTCGAGGCGTATCAGACCCGACGGGTACTCGACCGGCTGTACGGGTACGAGGTCTCGCCGGTGCTCTGGAAGAAGGTCATGCCGCAGCTGTCGGCTGGCCGCGTCCAGTCCGTTGCCGTGCGTCTCGTCGTGGACCGGGAGCGGCAGCGGATCGCGTTCCGCGGCGCACAGTACTGGGACCTGGAAGCTGAGTTCGCCAAGATAACGGACGGCCTGGCCGTCGGGGACGTGTCCACGTTCACCGCGACGCTTGCCTCGGTCGACGGGCTGCGGGTGGCACAGGGCCGCGACTTCACCCCGGCCGGCGACCTGCGGGTGGCCAGCTCCGACCAGGGCGGCGCTACCGTCCTGCACCTCGACGGTTCAGCCGCGGCGGCGCTGCGCGACCGGCTGGCGGGCGCGTCGTTCAGCGTCAAGTCGGTGGAGCGCAAGCCATACCGCCGGTCGCCGTACGCACCGTTCCGCACCACCACGCTGCAGCAGGAAGCGTCGAGAAAGCTGGGGTTCTCGGCCCGGTACACGATGCAGGTAGCGCAGCGGCTGTACGAGAACGGTCACATCACGTACATGCGGACCGACTCGGTCACGCTCTCGCAGACCGCGCTGAACGCCGCCCGTTCGAAGGCACGGGAGCTGTACGGCGCCGAGTACGTGCCAGACGCGCCGCGCGTCTATGACAGCAAGGTCAAGAGCGCTCAGGAGGCGCACGAGGCGATCCGGCCGGCGGGCGACGAGTTCAAGACGCCTGCCACGGCCGGGCTGTCCGGTGAGGAGCTGCGGCTGTACGAGCTGATCTGGAAGCGCACCGTGGCGTCGCAGATGAAAGACGCAACCGGCGAGTCGGTGTCGGTCCGCGTGCTGGGGCGGGCGGCCGCGGCCGAGCCCATCCTGGTAGCGGCCACGCCAGATGCCGCTGGCGGTGGCGGCACCATCGCCGGCCGGGAGGCAGAGTTCGGTGCTTCCGGCAAGATCATCAGCTTCTACGGCTTCCTCAAGGCCTATGTGGAGGACGCCGATGACGACGCCGAGCGGGACGACAACCAGCGCAGGCTGCCGCCGCTGACCGAGACTGAGCCGCTGCGCGTGCTCGACCTCGAGTGCGCAGAGCACGCCACCCGTCCGCCAGCCCGCTACACCGAGGCCACGCTCATCAAGGAGCTTGAGGACCGGGCGATCGGCCGGCCGTCGACCTACGCCTCCATCATCAGCACGATCCTGGACCGCGGCTATGTGTTCAAGAAGGGCACGGCGCTGGTCCCGTCGTTCGTGGCGTTCGCCGTGGTAACGCTGCTCGAGCGGCACTTCCCGCACTTGGTGGACTACGAGTTCACCGCGCAGATGGAGGACGCGCTCGACGACATTGCCAACGGCGAGGCACAGCGGGTGCCCTGGCTGCGCCGGTTCTACTTCGGCGCGGACGGCGAAGAGGGTCTCAAGGAGATGGTCAGCGACCTCAGCGACATCGACGCACGAGACGTCAGCTCGTTCCCGCTGGCCGGTACCGACATCGTCGTCCGGGTAGGCAGGTACGGACCGTACCTGGAGCGCGACGGCCAGCGGGTCAACGTTCCCGAGGGCACAGCCCCCGACGAGCTGACTCCGCAATTCGCCGCCGAGCTGCTGGACCGGCCGACCGGTGACAAGGTCCTCGGCACCGACCCGGAGACCGGCAAGACGATCGTGGCCAAGGCAGGCCGGTTCGGCCCGTACGTGACCGAGGTGGCCGATGACGACGCGCCATCGTCGGCCAAGCCGAGGACGGCGTCGCTGCTGAAGTCGATGGACCTGGACAGCGTCACGCTGGACGACGCGATCAGGCTGCTGACGCTGCCGCGGACCCTCGGCGACATGGATGGCGAGCCCGTTACCGTACAGAACGGCCGTTACGGCCCGTACGTGAAGAAAGGCGCCGAGAGCCGGTCCCTGGATTCCGAGGGGCAGATGTTCACCATCAGCCTGGACGAGGCGAAGGCCCTGCTGGCGCAGCCTAAGCCACGGGGCCGCGCGGCACGGGCGGCCGCGGCGCCGCCGCTGAAGGAGCTGGGCGACGACACGGCTAGCGGTAAGCCGATCGTGCTCAGGGAGGGCCGCTTCGGTCCGTACGTGACCGATGGCGAGACGAACGCCTCGCTGCGCAAGGGCGACACCATCGAGTCGATCACGCCACAGCGCGCCATCGAGCTACTGGCCGAGCGCCGAGCGGCCGCGCCGTCGCCGAGGCGGCGCGCGGGCTCGCGCTCCGGGGGACCGCGGCCTGGTGGTTCTGGCCGGGCCGGAGCCGGTTCGAGGTCCTCGCCCGGCCGGGGTGCGAGACGCGGCGCGGCCAGCGGGGATTAGCTGGTCAACCGGCGCCCGAGTTGCGCGGCCGGACAGGCTGGCGCAGGCTGGAACTGGTACGTTCCTATGTGAATTTCGTCCTGCGCAGGACGCAGGTTTACGCTGTCAGCAACCCTTCCCGAGACGGGCCTATAACCTAGCGCCGTGAACTTTCGATCCCCTTTGGGCGTCCGCGGGCCCGGCGTGCTCTCGATCACGTCGTTCCGGCGGCTATGGGTGGCGCTCACGCTGTCCAGCCTGGGGGACTGGCTCAGCCTGCTGGCGCTGTCCGCGCTGGCCGCCAAGATCGGCGGAGCCAGCGGCGGCGCGTACGCGGTCAGCGGCGTCTGGCTGACCTCGCTGCTGCCCGCGCTGGTGCTCGGCCCGCTGGCAGGCGCGGTCGCGGACAAGTTCGACCGCCGGATGAACATGATCATCGGCGACGTCATCAGGGCGGCGCTCTACATCACCATCCCGATCAACCTGTCGGTCGGCTTCACGAACCAGCTGACCTGGCTGTACGTGGTCCAGTTCCTGGCCTCGTGCGCGTCGCTGTTCTGGACTCCCGCCAAGGACGCGTCGGTGCCGAACCTGGTACCGCCGGACAAGCTTGAGCAGGCCAACCAGCTCAGCCTGTTCGCGACGTACGGCACCGCTCCGGTCGCCGGCCTGCTCTTCTCGCTGCTGGCGCTGATCAGTACCTCCCTCGGCCATATTTCCCACTATTTCTCGACGAACCAGGTCAACCTGGCGCTGTACTTCAACGCGGCGACCTACATCGTGTCGGCGCTGACCGTCTACACGCTGCGCGAACTGCGGCGCCATCAGACCGACAAGATCTCCTCGCCGTCCGTGCTCATGGCGATGTGGGACGGCTGGCAATTCGTGCGCCACAGTCAGGTGGTGCGCGGCATCGTCCTCGGCATGACCGGCGCCTTCGCGGCGGCGGGCGCTGTGGTCGGGCTCGGGCCCTCCTACATCAGGAACATCCTGCAGGGCGGCAGCGCGGGCTGGGGTGCAGCGTTCGCCGCGATCTTCTTCGGACTTGCCATCGGGATGTTCCTCGGCCTGCGTGTGCTGCGCGGGTTCTCCCGGCGGCGGCTGTTCGGGGTTTCCATCATGTTCGCGGCGCTGCCGCTGGCCGCCGTGGCGCTGATCCCGAGCCTCGTGCTTACCGTCATCCTGGTGATCGTGATCGGCGCCTGTGCTGGCGTCGCGTATGTCACGGGTTACACCACCATCGGCCTCGAGGTCGACGACGAGACCAGGGGCCGCACGTTTGCGTTCCTGCAGTCGGCGATCCGGGTGATCCTGTTCGCGGTGATCGCGATCGCGCCGACGCTCGCGGGCGGCGTCAACTCTCTCGTCAGGGCCATGGGCGGGTCCAGCGTGCACATCGCCGATGTCACCTACCGGAACGTCGGCTACAACGTCGTGCTGCTGCTCGCCGCGGTCGTCGCGGTGCTGCTCGGCCGGCTGTCGTATCGGAAGATGGACGACCGCCGCGGCGTGCCGCTGCTGGCGGACCTGGGCTCGGCGTTCCGGCATGACGGCCGGCACGCAGGGACCGGCACCGGGAATGGCATCCGCGACGCGGCAGCCACGCTCGCCTCCGCGTCGGCGTCTACGGTCCCCGTGCCCAAGCCAGCCAGGCGGGCCGGCGTGCTGCTGGCGCTGGAGGGCGGCGAGGGCGCGGGCAAGTCGACCCAGGCCAGGTTCCTGGCCATCTGGCTGCGCGACCAGGGCTACGACGTCGTGACGACGCACGAGCCAGGCGCTACGAAGATCGGGATGCGGCTGCGAGCACTGCTGCTCGACACGGCCCACACCGGGCTGGCCGGGCGCGCCGAGGCGCTGATGTACGCCGCGGACCGGGCAGAGCACGTGCAGTCCGTGATCGTCCCGGCGCTGGAGCGGGGCGCCATCGTCGTCACCGACCGGTACGTCGACTCCTCGCTTGCGTATCAGGGAGGCGGACGGGAGCTTCCGGCCGCGGAGATCGCCGCCCTGAACAGGTGGGCCACCGGCGGCCTGGTCCCTGAGCTGACCGTCGTGCTTGACCTGGCCCCGGCTACGGGCCTCCGCCGTCGGCTGAGCTCAGCTGACCGGCTGGAGTCCGAGCCGATTGCATTCCACCAGCGGGTCAGAGATGCGTTCCTGCGACTCGCGGCCGCGGAGCCGAGCAGGTATCTCGTGGTGGATGCAACGCGATCGGAGATCGAGGTCAGCCGAGAGATCCAGCTGCGGGTGCGTGAGGTGCTGCCCGACCCGGTCCCGTCCGCGGCCGAGGAGAATACCGGGTCGTTTCCGGCGGTTCGCGAGTGAGCGCTACGACGGCACCCGCTGACCCCGACGACCGCAGCACCTTCGCGGCGGTATTCGGCGAGCTGACCGGCCAGGAAGCGGTCACGCGTCAGCTCGCGCGTGCGGTGGCCAGCGCGGGCGGCCATCCGCCGGCCGGCGGCGGGATGACGCACGCGTGGCTGTTCACCGGCCCGCCGGGTTCCGGCCGGTCGCTTGCCGCGCGCGCGTTCGCGGCCGCGCTGCTGTGCCAGCGGAAGGGCTGCGGAGAGTGCCCGTCCTGCCGCCAGGTGGCCGCAGGGACGCACGCGGACGTGCTGTTCGTCCGGCCGGACGGGCTGTCGTACGGGGTCAGGCAGACCAGGGACCTGGTCCTGAAGGCCGCTGCGGCGCCGGTGTGCGGGCGGTGGCGGATCGTGATCTTCGAGGACGCGGACCGGGCCACCGAGCAGGCTGCGAATGCACTGCTGAAGGCAATCGAGGAGCCCTCGCTGCGAACCGTATGGCTGATGTGCGCGCCTTACGCCGACGATCTGCCGACGACGATCAGGTCGCGCTGCCGGCTGGTGACCCTCATGACGCCGCGGACGTCGGCCGTCGCCGACGTGCTGGTGCGCGACGTCCAGCCGCGGGTCGTGGTGGTGCACGTGGTGCCGC